>DASUPI010000302.1:0-4633 GCA_036281135.1 Rhodoplanes sp.
CTTCGGCGGGGGCCGCCGCCTTTTTCCGCGAGCCCCCACCGCGCCGGCGCGGCGGCGCGGTGCCGACCCGTTCCGCGCGCGCGGCGAGCAGGCCGACTGCCTCGTCGAGCGTGATTGCGTCCGGCGTCTTGTCGCGCGGAATGGTGGCGTTGAGCCCGCCATGGCTGACATAAGGGCCGTAGCGCCCGCTCTTGACCACGATCGAGCCGCCTTTTTCCGGATGGTCGCCGAGCGCCCGGCCGGGGTCGGCGGCGAAGCGCCGTCCGCGCGGCCCCTTCGCCTGTTTCTCGGCGATCAAGGTCACGGCGCGGTTGAGGCCGATCGTGAGCACGTCGTCGCCCGGCTCCAGATTGGCGTAGGTCTTGCCGTGCTGGACATAGGAACCGTACCGGCCGATGCCCGCCACGATCGGCTCGCCGTCTTCCGGATGCGCGCCGATCTCCCGCGGCAGCGACAAAAGGCCGAGCGCAAGGTCGAGATCGACGGAGTCGGGGTCGGTCCCCTTCGGCAGGCCGGCGCGCTTGGGCTTCTCCTCGCCATTGCCTTCGCCGAGCTGCACATAAGGGCCGAACCGGCCGGTCCGGAGCGAGACGTCGAGCCCGGTTTCAGGGGCCTGTCCAAGCACGCGGGTTTCCGGTTCCGTCACGCCGTCGGCGCCCGGCACCGAGAAGGGGCGGGTGTAGCGGCAGTCCGGGTAGTTCGAGCAGCCGATGAACGCCCCGTAGCGGCCGAGCTTCAACGACAGCCGCCCGGTGGCGCAGGTCGGGCAGAGCCGCGGATCGGTCCCGTCCGGCCGCGGCGGGAAGAGATGCGGCGCGAGCATCTCGTCGAGCGTGTCGATCACGTTGCCGACGCGCAGATCCTTGATCTCCTCCACCGCGGCGAAGAAGTCGCGCCAGAACCGGCGCATGAGTTCGAGCCACGCCATCTCGTTGTTGGAGACGCGGTCGAGCTGCTCTTCGAGATCGGCGGTGAAGTCGTATTCGACATAGCGCGAGAAGAAGCTTTCGAGAAAGGCGGTGACGATGCGGCCGCGGTCCTCCGGGATCAGCCGGTTCTTCTCGGCGCGGACATAACTGCGGTCCTTCAGCACCTGCAGGATCGAGGCATAGGTCGAGGGCCGGCCGATGCCGAGCTCCTCCAGCCGCTTGACCAGCGAGGCTTCCGAATAGCGCGGCGGCGGCTCGGTGAAATGCTGGCTCGCATCGATCGCGAGCTTCTTGAGCGCCTCGCCGACGCTCATCTGCGGCAGCCGGCGCTGCTCCTCGTCCTCGGCCGCTTCGTCGCGGCCCTCCTGGTAGACGGCGAGGAATCCGTCGAAGGTGACCACGGCGCCGTTGGCGCGCAGATCGAGCACGCGCGGCCTGGGCGCGTCCACCTTCGCGGTGATGTCGACGGTGGTGCGCTCGAGCTCGGCCGATTCCATCTGGCTCGCCAAGGCGCGCTTGAAGATCAGCTCGTACAGCCGCGCCTGGTCGGTATCGAGGAAGCGCGCAACATCGCGCGGCCGCCGCGCGATGTCGGTCGGCCGGATCGCTTCGTGCGCCTCCTGCGCGTTCTTCGCCTTGGTCTGATAGCGGCGGGGCGCGTCCGGCACGTAGCGCGCGCCGTAGTCGGTCCTGATCGCCGACCGGATCGCCACCACGGCCTCTTCCGCGATCTGCACGCCGTCGGTGCGCATATAGGTGATCAAGCCGACCGCCTCGCCGCCGATGTCGATGCCCTCGTAAAGGCGCTGGGCGACCCGCATCGTATGCGCGGGGGCAAAGCCGAGCTTGCGGCTCGCCTCCTGCTGCAGCGTCGAGGTGGTGAAGGGCGGCGCCGGGTTGCGCTTGGTCGGCTTGGCTTCGACCGCGGCGACGGAAAAAGCCGCCTGTTCGAGCGCCAGCTTGAACGCTTCGGCCTCGGCGCCCGCGCCGATGTCGAGCCGCGCGATCTTCTGGCCGTCGGCGCCGACCAGCCGCGCCTGGAAGGCCTCCCCGCGCGGGGTCGCAAGCGTTGCGACGAGCGACCAGTATTCGCGCGGGGCGAATTTCTCGATCTCGAGCTCACGGTCGCAGACGAGCCGCAAGGCGACCGACTGCACCCGGCCGGCCGAACGCGCGCCCGGCAGCTTGCGCCACAGCACGGGCGAGAGCGTGAACCCGACCAGATAGTCGAGCGCGCGGCGGGCGAGATAAGCATCGACCAGCGCCTGATCGATCTCGCGCGGATGCTTCATCGCCTCGGTCACCGCCTGCTTGGTGATGGCGTTGAAGACGACCCGCTCGACCGCCTGGCCGCTCAGGGCGTGCTTCTCCTTCAGCGCTTCGAGCAGATGCCAGGAGATCGCTTCGCCCTCGCGGTCCGGGTCGGTCGCGAGGATGAGCTTGTCCGCGGATTTGAGCGCGCGCGCGATCTCGTTGAGTCGCTTCTGCGCCCTGGGATCCACCTCCCAGACCATGCGGAAATCGGTGTTGGGATCAACCGAGCCGTCCTTCGCAGGGAGGTCCCGCACATGGCCGAACGAGGCCAGCACCTCATAGCCGCGGCCGAGATATTTGTTGATGGTCTTTGCCTTGGCCGGAGATTCGACGACAACTATGTTCATGAAGTGCCTTGTGTTTTCGGCATTTTTTGCCGGCGCGCACCGGGCGGATCGCCAACTCGAAGCGCCTGGAAAATGGGTAAGCATTCCCCGCCTGTCAAATTGCATGGCCTGGAAGGCCGACAAGTTCTACTAAATTCGGAGTAGAGATTACGATTTAGATCAACTAAGAGTAGTTGATGCTTTAGGGGTCTAGTCCATTGCCCCAGACGCCGCTCCGCAGGACGTATATGCCGGAACAAACGCAGCTCCAAGATGTCAACAATTCGGCCGAAGCCGCCGCCTATATCGCGGACTTGTTGGCGCAGATCGCACGTCGGCACGGGCTTGATGCGCTCGGTTTCATCCTGGACATGGCGCACCTCGAAGCGGAGGCGTTGAGCCATATACAAGAAACTAGTGATTCGAATTTACACAACTCTTAGTAGATATCGCACGAGGCCTTAAGGAGCCGTCCGCTTTTTCAGCGAACCGGTCCTTCGCGCGGGCGCGCTGACCTGAGCGTCGCCGCGTCACCGACTCGGACAAACCATGCTTCGGACAAACCATGCTAAAGCGATCCCGCCGAGCTGCGGCGCATGCCGCGGATGGGTTGGCCCGCTTGGGAATCGGAGCTGTCGCATGGGGGGCAAGCCACGCGTGATTCGGCATCTCATCGTGCGAGGCCGCGTGCAGGGCATCGGCTATCGCGCCTGGGCTGCGAACGAAGCGGCCCGGCATGGCCTCGAAGGTTGGGTGAGGAATCGGCGCGAAGGTTTTGTGGAAGCGGTGATTGCCGGTCCGGCCGACGCCGTCGACGCCATGCTCGAGGCGGCGCGTCGGGGTCCCTGGCTCGCCCGCGTCACCGGCCTGGATGTGGCGGAAGGCTCCGTGCGCGATCTCGACGAGCGCCGCCGCGGCGAAACTTTTTCAGTCCTGTCCACAATGTGACCAGCGCCGGCCGGGCCGGCTCGATCGCCTCCGCGGGGACCCGTGCGGCGGACAGTTCGCGCGGATCGCCTGCAATCCATTCGGCCGGCCCGAACAGCGGTTCGAATTCACGTTTCAGGATTGCGTCCACCTCCGTCATCGCGGCTGCCCGACCGAGGTCCCGCAAGCTCGTGACGCCGTAGCGCGGGTCGGCGACGCCGCACGGCACGATTCCGGAAAAATGCGACAAATCGGGATCGATGTTGAGGCTCGCGCCGTGCAGGCTCACCCAGCGCGTGAGGCGAATGCCGATCGCCGCGATCTTGTCCTCACGGGCATCGCCCTTGTCGGGCCGCTGCACCCACACGCCGATGCGTCCGGCGCGGCGCTCGGCGGCCACGCCGAAATGCGCGAGCGTGCGAAGCATCCATTCCTCGACGGTTGCGACGAAGCGGCGGACGTCCGGCCGGCGGCGCTTGAGGTCGAGCATCAGATAGACCACCCGCTGGCCCGGGCCGTGATAGGTGAACTGTCCTCCGCGCCCGGCGCGATGCACCGGGAAACGCGCCTCGATCAGATCCTTGGCGTCGGCGCTGGTCCCGGCGGTGTAAAGGGGAGGGTGCTCGACCAGCCAGACGAGCTCGGCAGCCCGCCCGTCCGCGACGGCTGAGGCGCGCGCCTGCATCACGGCGAGCGCCTGCGCATAGGGGAGGAGGCCTGCGCCGACGCGCCATTCGACCGGCGGGAGCGCAGCCGAAGGCGCTGCGCCGACGCCGCCGGACCCGTCGTGAGCGTCAACTGCCTCGATCACCTCTCAACCAACCCGTTTATCCATCCGAAGCTCGGGATGCTCGTTCTAGATGGCCCGAAATCCGTCGAGCGCCAAGGATCCCGGCGCCGCGCCCGTCGCCTGGACCGATCTTGTCCCGGCATGATCGATTTGTTACATGCTCGCGTGTCGCGAAAACGCTTGGCCTGATGGCGGGCGTTCATCCGTAAGCGGTCGTGGCGGAACTGGTAGACGCGCTAGCTTGAGGTGCTAGTGGGGCGACCCGTGGAGGTTCGAGTCCTCTCGACCGCACCAAGGCTCAAGAGCCTTCAACTCCTTCAGTAACTTGTTGAAATTGGTTGCATTCC
>DASUPI010000303.1:0-4976 GCA_036281135.1 Rhodoplanes sp.
CGTGGTCGGCTGGCATGCCGAGCGCAAGGGCTGAGCCGAGCGTCGCCGAGCCGACGGGTTCATGCGGTGCCTGATCAGCCCGGCTCCATCCCCGCGCCTTGATTGCGGGCGCGGCAGAAGCGGTTCAGGACGCAAGCCAGGTCGCATTGACAGCCGAGCCCATGCGCCTACATTAACCTGCAGTTGGTCCGAGGGGAGCTCCGGAAGGGAGCTGAGATACCGCCCGGCCTGCGGTGCGCGCCTCTGAGCGCGATAGCAGGCGCCGCGGAAACCCTTTGAACCTGATCCGGGTCATGCCGGCGAAGGGACGGAAAGGTGCATCCACATCAAACTCGTTCAGATTTATCGGCGCCCATCAGCGTGCTCGGCGCGGGCGTTGCGGGCACGTGGCAGGCTCTCCTGTTCGCGAAAGCGGGGCGCCAGGTCGCGCTCTATGAGCGCGGCGATGCGTCCATGACGCAGGGCACGAGCCATTGGGCGGGCGGAATGCTCGCGCCGCTGTGCGAGCGCGAGACGGCCGAGCCCGTGATTTCGCGCCTCGGTCTGCGGTCGCTCGATCTGTGGCGGGAGGCGCTGCCGCAGACGCCGTTCAACGGCTCGCTGCTCGTCGCGCATCCGCGCGATCGCGCGGACTTCGAGCGCTACGCGCGGCTGACCTTCGGACACAAACGCATCGGCGCGGACGAGATCGCCGCGCTCGAGCCCGCCTTGGCCGGGCGTTTTTCGCAAGGCTTGTTCTTTGCGCAGGAAGGCCATGTCGATCCGCGCGAGGTTCTGCCCGCCCTGCATGATGTGCTCCGGTCGGCCGGCGTGCCGGTCGAATACAATGCGCGGACAGGGCAGGAGGATCTCGACGGCATGGTGATCGACTGCCGCGGCATCGCGGCGCGCGACGCCTGTCCCGATCTGCGCGGCGTCAAGGGCGAGATCATCATCGTGGAGACCGGCGAGATCGCGCTGTCGCGCCCGGTCCGCCTCATCCATCCGCGCTGGCCGATCTATATCGTGCCGCGCGCGGGCAACCGGTTCCTCATCGGCGCGACCTCGATCGAATCCGAGGACGAGCGCGTGAGCGTCCGCTCGGCCCTCGAACTTTTGACCGGCGCCTATGCCGTGCACCCGGCCTTCGGCGAAGCCCGCATTGTCGAACTCGGCGCGGGACTGCGCCCCGCCTTTCCCGACAATCTTCCGCGGGTCGTGGTCGGCGACAAGCGGGTCACGGTCAACGGGCTTTACCGGCATGGCTTTCTGCTGGCGCCGGCGCTGGCGGAAGCGACCGTCGCCCATCTCCTGCGCGGGCGCACGGACGACGAGGTGGTGCGATGCATGTGATCGTCAACGGCCGGCAGACGGACATCGTGGCGACGAACGTCGACCGGCTGCTCGATGAGCTGGACTACGAAGACACCTATGTCGCCGTCGCGGTGAATTCGCAGGTCGTGCCGCGCGCGCGCTGGGCCGATACCCACCTCGCCAGCGGCGACCAGATCGAGATCATCACGCCGCGGCAGGGAGGATGAGTTGGTTGCGTTCTATGCCAAGGAATTCACGTCGCGGCTTCTGATCGGCACGGCGCTCTATCCCTCGCCGGCGATCATGCAGGAGGCGGTCCGCGCCGCGGGCGCCGAGATCGTCACCGTATCGCTGCGCCGCGAATCGGCGGGCGGCCGCATGGGCGGCGCGTTCTGGTCGCTCATCCGCGAGCTCGGCGTGACCGTCCTGCCCAACACCGCCGGCTGCCGCAGCGTGCGCGAGGCGGTGACGACGGCGCAGCTCGCGCGCGAGCTGTTCGACACGCCCTGGATCAAGCTGGAGGTCATCGGCGATGACGAGACCTTGCAGCCCGACGCCGTAGGTCTGGTCGAGGCCGCGGCGATCCTGGTGAAGGAGGGGTTCGAAGTCTTTCCCTATTGCACCGAGGATCTGACGATCGCGCTGCGGCTGCGCGACGCCGGCTGCCGGGTGATCATGCCGTGGGCGGCCCCGATCGGCAGCGCGCGCGGCATTCTCAATCGCGATGCGCTCACGCTGCTGCGGGCGCGCCTGCCCGACGTGACGCTCGTGGTGGATGCGGGGCTCGGCGCGCCGTCGCACGCGGCCGATGCGCTCGAACTCGGCTACGACGCCGTGCTGCTCAACACCGCCGTCGCCAAGGCGGCCGATCCGGTGGGCATGGCGAAGGCCTTCCGCCTCGCCGTCGAAGCCGGCCGTCTCGCCTTCGAGGCGGGGCTGATGGGCCCGCGCGACTTCGCCTCTCCCTCCACCCCCGTCGTCGGGACACCGTTCTGGCATGCCGTATCCTGATCGCTTCTATCCCGTCGTGGACAGCCTCGCCTGGGTCGAGCGTCTCGCAGCAGCGGGCGTCGGCACGATCCAGCTGCGCGTGAAGAACCTGTCGCATATGGAAGCGACCGCCCTGGTGCGCGCGGCGCTGGATGCGACGGCTGGCACCCGCGCCCGGCTCGTCGTGAACGACTGGTGGCGGGCGGCGATCGAGGCCGGTGCCGCGCATGTCCATCTCGGTCACGAGGACTTGGCCGAAGCCGACGTCCCCGCGATCCGCCGCGCCGGCCTGACGCTCGGGCTGTCGACCCACGACGACGCCGAGCTGGAGACGGCCTTGCGCCAGGACCCCGACTATGTCGCGCTCGGCCCGATCTATCCGACCACGCTGAAGGTCATGCGCTTCGCCCAGCAAGGGCTCGAACGCATCACGCTATGGAAGCGGCGCATCGGCAACATCCCGCTCGTCGCCATCGGCGGCATCACCTTGGAGCGCGCGCCGGGCGTTTATGCCGCGGGGGCCGATTCCATCTCCGTCGTCAGCGACATCACCCAGAACGCGGACCCGGATGCGCGCGTGCGCGCCTGGCTCGGGCAGACCGCTCAGGCGGCCTGACGCCGGAATTCCAGAGGAGAAGAAATGAACAAGCCGATCACCCCCACCGACCTCATCACGCCCAAGGTGACGACCGGACCGATCGCCGGCTCGCGCAAAGTCTATTCCTCGCCGGAGACCGCGCCCGATCTGCGCGTGCCGCTGCGCGAAATCGCGCTCTCCGATCCCGCCGAGGCGCCGGTGCGCGTCTATGATCCCTCCGGGCCCTATACCGACCTGGACGCCGCGATCGACGTGGAAGCGGGTCTGCCTCGCCTGCGCACCGCCTGGGTGCGCGAGCGCGGCGGCGTCGAGGACTATGAGGGACGCACGATTAGGCCCGTGGACAACGGCAATGTCTCCGGCGCGCACCTCGCCCGCGCCTTTCCGAACACGCCCCACCCGCTGCGCGCTACTATTTCACCCTCCCCCCTTGGTGGGGAGGGTGGCGCGGCGCACGCCGCGCCGGGTGGGGGGGTTCTTGCCTCACGGACGAGCGCCGCTGCCCCCACCCCCGACCCCTCCCCACAGCCACCCCGCGACGTGAGCGTCGCGGGGACCCCGGCCGGGGGAGGGGAGACGCGAGCCCACCCCCTCACCCAGCTTGAATGGGCGCGCGCGGGCGTGATCACCAAGGAAATGGTCTACATCGCCGAGCGCGAAAATCTCGGCCGCAGGGAAATGCTGGCGCGCGCGGAAGCCGCGCTCGCCGACGGCGAAAGCTTCGGCGCGTCTGTGCCGCCTTTCATCACGCCGGAGTTCGTGCGCAGCGAGGTCGCGCGCGGCCGCGCCATCATCCCGGCCAACATCAATCACGGCGAACTCGAGCCGATGATCATCGGCCGTAATTTTCTCACCAAGATCAACGCGAATATCGGCAACTCCGCCGTCACTTCCTCGGTCGAGGAGGAGATCGAGAAAATGGCGTGGGCGATCCGCTGGGGCGCCGACACGGTGATGGACCTCTCCACCGGGCGCAACATCCACAACACGCGCGAATGGATCATCCGCAACGCGCCGTGCCCGATCGGCACCGTGCCGATCTACCAGGCGCTGGAGAAGGTGGACGGCGACCCGGTCAAGCTCGACTGGGAGGTTTTTAGGGACACGCTGATCGAGCAGTGCGAGCAGGGGGTCGACTATTTCACCATCCATGCCGGCGTGCGGCTCGCCTATGTGCCGCTCACCGCGAACCGCGTGACCGGCATCGTGTCGCGCGGCGGCTCGATCATGGCCAAGTGGTGCCTCGCCCACCATCGCGAGAGCTTCCTCTACGAGCGCTTCGAGGACATCTGCCAGATCATGCGCGCGTATGACGTGAGCTTCTCGCTCGGCGACGGCCTGCGCCCGGGCTCGATCGCCGACGCCAATGACCGCGCGCAGTTCGCCGAACTCGAGACGCTGGGCGAGCTGACAAAGATCGCGTGGGCGAAAGGCTGCCAGGTGATGATCGAGGGCCCCGGCCACGTGCCGCTGCACAAGATCAAGATCAATGTCGACAAGCAGCTGAAGGAGTGCGGCGAGGCGCCGTTCTATACGCTCGGGCCGCTGGTGACCGACATCGCGCCCGGCTACGACCACATCACGAGCGCCATCGGAGCGGCCATGATCGGCTGGTTCGGCACCGCCATGCTCTGCTACGTGACGCCGAAGGAGCACTTGGGGCTTCCCGACCGCGACGACGTGAAGGCCGGCGTGATCGCCTACAAGATCGCCGCGCACGCGGCGGACCTCGCGAAAGGCCACCCGGCGGCGCAGCTGCGCGACGACGCTTTGAGCCGGGCGCGCTTCGACTTCCGCTGGGTCGATCAGTTCAACCTCTCGCTCGATCCCGACACCGCGCGCAGCTACCACGACGAGACGCTGCCCAAGGAGGCGCACAAGGTCGCGCATTTCTGCTCCATGTGCGGGCCGAAATTCTGCTCGATGAAGATCACCCAGGACGTGCGCGACTACGCCGCGACGCTGAACGATCCGCAGGTGGGAATGGAGCAGATGAGCGAGAAGTTCAAAGCGATGGGCGGCGAGGTGTATGTTGACGCGGCGGCCGTCAAGGAGAGCAATAAGGGGCTATGACGTATCGACATTGTAGGGTGGG
>DASUPI010000304.1:0-4588 GCA_036281135.1 Rhodoplanes sp.
GTGAACGAACTGCTCGGGCGCGTTCCGGCGGTCGATCCGCGCGCGCTGCATGCGCTCGCCGATATCCTCGACAGAGCCGACCGCGACGCCCTCGACACCTTCGTCGAAACGGTGCGCGCGTGGCTATCGAACGAGCTGCGCCGCAAGCCGCAGGATCTGGGCCGCCTCGCGCCGCTGGCCGATGTGTGGAGCCGGCTCGATCGCACCGCGAGCGACGTCGTGACATTCAATCTGGACCGCCGGCCGCTCGTTTTCGCCGTGTTCGGCTGGCTTGCCGAGGCCGCGCCCGGTCGATCTGCGCCGCTGATCCCGCTGCGTCATTAGCTGTCAGCCGCTGCAGGGTTGCACAAGCTTTCTTGAATTTCGATGGTCTGATATCATTTTGGAAGACAGGAGTTCGACTTTGGCCACGATGATTTCGGAAGTTTATGATGCGTTCATCGCGGCTGGCGCGCCCGAAGACAAGGCGCGCAAGGCGGCCGAGGCGCTGGCCGATTATGAGAATCGTTTCAACCGGATCGACGCTGAATTGGTTATGCTCAAATGGATGGTGGGGTTCGGAATTGCGCTTAACATCGCTATACTGACGCGCCTGTTCTTCCATTGATCCCATATTGACGGCGCGACTTCGGCCGAAGCCGCTTCGACAAACTGATTGGTAAATGCCTGGGTCGGACGGCTGGCTTGCCGAGGCCGCGCCCGGTTGATACCTCTCTGCGGGGCCTGTCGTGGCCGCGCCGGTCCCGGCCTTCCATCTCTGTCCTGGCGAAACTCAGTGCCTGCGAGCTCATCCGAAATGGCGTCGAAGCGCTATTTTCTCACGACCGCGATCGCCTATCCGAACGGGCCGCCCCATATCGGGCACGCCTACGAAGCGATCGCGACCGACGCGATCGCGCGCTTCCTGCGGCTCGACGGCTACGACGTCTTTTTCCTGACTGGCACCGACGAGCACGGCGTCAAAATGCTGCAGACCGCGGCCAAGGAGGGCCTCTCCGCCCGCGCGCTGGCCGAGCGCAACGTGCCCAAGTTCCAGGCCATGTTCGCGCGCATGAACTGCTCGAACGATGATTTCATCCGCACCACCGAGCCGCGCCATCACCGCTCGAGCGCCGCCATCTGGGAGCGGATGGCGGCGAACGGCGACATCTATCTCGACAAATACGCCGGCTGGTACTCCGTGCGCGACGAGGCGTTCTACGGCGCGAACGAGACGACCCAAGGCGAGGACGGCGTCCGGCGCGGACCGACCGGCACGCCGGTCGAATGGGTCGAGGAGGAGAGTTATTTCTTCCGGCTCTCCGCCTACCAGGACAAGCTCCTCGATCTGTACGCGCGCGCACCCGATTTCGTGCTGCCGAAGGAGCGGCTGAACGAGGTTGCGAGCTTCGTGCGCGGCGGCCTGCAGGACCTCTCGATCTCGCGCACCACCTTCGACTGGGGCATCCGCGTGCCGGGCGACGACAAGCACATTATGTATGTGTGGGTCGACGCGCTGACGAATTACATCACTGCGGTCGGCTTCCCCGATGCCGAGAGCGACATGTTCCGGCGTTACTGGCCGGCCGACCTGCATGTGATCGGCAAGGACATCGTGCGCTTCCACGCGGTCTACTGGCCCGCCTTCCTGATGTCGGCCGGCATCGCGGCGCCGCGGCGCGTGTTCAGTCACGGCTTTCTGTTCAACCGCGGCGAGAAAATGTCGAAGTCGGTCGGCAATGTGATCGACCCGTTCGCGCTTGCCGACGCCTATGGCGTCGACCAGCTCCGCTATTTCTTTCTGCGCGAGGTCCCGTTCGGGCAGGACGGCAATTACAGCCACGAGGCGATCGTCGCGCGCATCAATGCCGATCTCGCCAACGACCTCGGCAACCTCGCCCAGCGCTCGCTGACCATGATCGCGAGGCGACATAATGGCGTGCTTCCGAAGCCCGAAATGTTCTCTCAACAAGACAGCGCCATGCTTGCCGCGGCTGATGCAATGATCGGCGCGGCTCGGGAGCACATGAAGACCCAACAATTGCATCAAGTGCTTAGCACTATTTGGGCAGTGGTAGCCGACGCTAATCGCTATTTCACTGCTGAGGCGCCATGGGCTCGCTTGAGCCATCCGGCACGACAGGGCAATGCGCTTTACGTAACGCCAGAGGTGCTGCGCCAAGTTGCGATTCTCGCGCAGCCCTTCATGCCGGATTCCGCCGCGCAGCTGCTCGACCTGCTGGGCATCCCGGCCGGCGAACGGAATTTTGCAACGCTCGGTGGCGCCGCGCGGATCGCGGCAGGCAGCACGCTACCGCCGCCCGTCCCGGTCTTCCCCCGCTATGTCGAACCCTCGTCCGAGACGGCCGCCCGATGATGCTCGTCGACAGCCACTGCCACCTCGATTTCCCTGACTTTGCGACCGATCTCGACGGCGTCGTCGCGCGGGCGGAGGCCGGCGGGATCGGCCGCATGGTCACGATTTCGACCCGCGTGCGCCGGCACGACGCGCTCACCGCCATCGCCGACCGCTACCCGGCGGTGTTCTGCTCGGTCGGCACGCATCCGCATCACGCCGAGGAAGAACGCGACGTGACGCTCGCCGAACTGCTCGACCGCGCCGCGCTGCCGAAGGTCGTCGCGATCGGGGAGGCGGGGCTCGACTATTTCTACGATCGCAGCCCGCGCGACGTGCAGGAGCGCGTCTTCCGCACTCACATCGCCGCGGCGCGCGAGAGCGGCCTGCCGCTCGTCATCCACACCCGCGACGCCGACGCCGACATGGCCCGCATTCTCGAGGAGGAAACCGGCCAGGCGAGCTTCGTCGCGGTGCTGCATTGCTTCACCGGCGGTCGCGATCTTGCCCGGCGCGCGATTGCGCTCGGACACTACATCTCGTTCACCGGCATTCTCACCTACAAGAAATCCGATGAGCTGCGCTCGATCGCGGCGGCGCTGCCGCACGACCGCATCCTGGTCGAAACCGACGCGCCTTATCTCGCCCCCAACTCCCGCCGCGGCAAGCGCAACGAGCCCGCTTTCGTGGCCGAGACGGCGCGGGTGCTGGCCGACACGCGCGGAGCGTCCCTCGATACGATCGCGCGCGAGACGACGGAGAATTTCTTCCGCCTGTTCGCGAAGGCGCCACGGCCGGGGGGCCAAGCGGCATGAATGAGCGTTCCGCGATATCGGTCGACACTCGGCCCTCCTTCCGGGTTGTCCGCGCAAGATGAAAAAGCCTTGCACCCGTCATCCGCTCGTCCTCGCGAAAGCGGGGACCCAGGGCAAGAAAGGCCTGGTTTCCCGCTTGCGCGGGAATGAGCGGAGAATCGGGTCGGCCGCCACGAGCCAGAGGCGCTAAAGGCTGGGATGACCCTCACCGTCACCATTCTCGGCTGCGGCTCGTCCGGCGGGGTTCCGCGCCCGGCGCTCGGCTGGGGCGTCTGCGATCCGGACAATCCGAAAAACCGGCGGCGGCGCTGCTCGCTGCTGATCGAGCGGACCGGCGCGCACGGGCGCACCTGCCTGCTGGTCGACACCTCGCCCGATCTGCGCGAGCAACTCATCGATGCCGAGGTCGACTGGCTCGACGGCGTGCTGTACACGCACGAGCACGCCGACCACACTCACGGCATCGACGATCTGCGCGCGCTTTCCATGAAGCATCAGCGGCGGCTCGACGTCTATGTCGACGAGCCCACCTGGCGCGTGCTGTTCATGCGGTTTGGCTATTGTTTCGTCACGCCGCCGGGCAGCAACTACCCGCCGATCGCGAGGGAGCATCGCATCAAGGCGGGCGAGCCGCTCGCGATCAAGGGGGAGGGCGGGGCGATACCCGTCCTGCCTTTCCTGCAGGACCACGGCGACATCCCCTCGCTCGGCTTCCGCTTCGGCGCCGTCGCCTATTCGAGCGATCTCGTGAACCTCCCGGAGGAGAGCGTCGAGGCGCTGGCGGGGCTCGACCTGTGGATCGTCGACGCGCTGCGCGACCGCCCGCATCCGAGCCACTTCAACGTCGATCAGGCGCTCGCCTGGATCGAACGGATCAAGCCGAAGCGCGCCATCCTCACCAATCTGCACAGCGACCTCGATTTCGCGGCGCTGAAGGCGCGCCTGCCGGCGCATATCGAGCCGGCCTATGACGGGCTGCGGGTGACGGTCTGAAACCGCGCCCGGCGGCGCGGTCCCGCTTTGCGGGCCAAGACCAGCAATATCGCGCTTGCCCGCATGTGGAAATGGCTTCGTCGCTCGCCTTGCAGCCGAAAGCCGCGATGCGTAAGTAACCGCAAGCCGCCTTGAGGCCCTTACCATGGTCGTCGTGCTCGATACCGTCAATGCGCCGCTCCGGCCGCGCCATCCCGAAAAGGCTCGGCGGCCGGACGCGCCTCTCCTGCCGAAGCCGGCCTGGATCCGCGTGAAAGCGCCGGTGTCCAGGGGCTATGGCGAGACGCACGGCATCGTGCGCGCGAACGGGCTGCACACCGTGTGCGAGGAGGCGGGCTGCCCCAATATCGGCGAATGCTGGGACAAGAAGCACGCCACCTTCATGATCATGGGGGACACCTGCACGCGCGCCTGCGCCTTCTGCAATGTCAAGACCGGGCTGCCC
>DASUPI010000305.1:0-2132 GCA_036281135.1 Rhodoplanes sp.
GAAGAGCACGCGCCATCCGTTCTCGATCAGGGCGAGGCCGATGGCGGCCGCGAGATGGCTCTTTCCGCCGCCGGGCGGGCCGAACAGGAGCAAATTGGCGCCTTGGCCCAACCAGCCGTCACCGGCGGCGAGCGCGGTCACCTGCGCCTTGGAGATCATCGGCACGGATTCGAAGTCGAAGCTGTCGAGGGTCTTTCCGGGCGGCAGCCGCGCCTCAGCGAGATGACGCTCGATGCGGCGTCGGCTGCGTTCGGCGAGTTCGTGTTCGGCGATGGTGACGAGGAAGCGAGCGGCCGGCCATCCTTCTTTGTCGGCCTGTTCGGCGAACTGCGGCCACACGGTTTTGATGGCGGGCAGCCGCAGCTCGTTGAGCAGGAGGCTGAGGCGCGCCGCATCGACGGCTTGGGGCGTGCTCATGCGGCGTCTCCCATCTCGGCGGCGCCGACGAGGAATTCATAGGCCTCGAGCGGAACGAGGCGCACGACGACGTGCGGCACGCGGCCAGGATCGGGAGCGAAGTGAGCGCGCAGGAGCGCCAGGTCGGGGAGCCGGTTGGCGTTCAGCTCGGCGGCGAGACGCTCGGCGAGTTCGGCCTCGCAACCGCGCTCATGCGCGAGCGCGAGCAAGTCGACCATGAGGCGGCATGCCTTCTTCTCGGGCAGCTGCTCGAGGAGGGCGTCGAAGGTTCGGCGATAGGCTTCGCGCGGGAAGAGCCGGTCGCGGTAGACGAGGTTGAGGAGCGCCATTGGCTTGCGGCGCAAGGAATGGATCACGTGCCGGTAATCGACGACCTGATCGTGCTTGCCGTTCGGATGCGCGCGCCCGCGCGGCAGCGTCACGAGATGCGTGCCGCCGATGTACAGGTCAAGCCGATCGTCGTAGAGGCGCACCCGCAACCGGTGGCCGATCAGGCGCGATGGGACCGTGTAGAACACCTTGCGCAGCGTGAAGCCGCCGGAGGACGTGACGCGAACGATCACCTCCTCGTAGTCGGAGCTGCGCCGATCCGGCAGTTCCTGGAGCGCGGGGCGCTCGCTGTCGATGCGCTTGGCATTGCGGGCGTTGCGCCGGCTGACGATCTCGTCGATGAAACGCCGGTAGGCGGCGAGGTCATCGAAGTCGGACGCGCCTCGCATCAGGAGTGCGTCTGCGATCGCGCGCTTGAGATGACCGTGCGGCCCTTCGATCGCGCCATTCTCGTGGGCGACGCCGGGATTGTTGCGGGTCGGCGTCATCCCATAATGGGCGCAAAGCTCCTCGTATCGGCGCGTCAGGTCGTCCTGGGCATTCCGGTCGAGATTGCAGAATGCGGCCGACAGGCTGTCGGTGCGATGCTCGCGCGGGGCGCCGCCGAGCGACCACAGGGCGTTCTGCAGTCCCTCGGCCAAGGCGACGAAGCTCTCGCCGCCCAGCACGACATGAGCGTGCTCGAAGCCGGAATAGGCGAGCCGGAAGTGATAGAGCCGGTGATCAAGCGGCGCCCCCGCGACGGTGACGTCGAACTCACCCATATCGGTGAAGTCGGACAATCCGACCCGGCCGGGCTCATGTGTCTGGCGGAAGATAATCTCCTGCTCGTCCCCGTGGACCGCGCGCCAGGCCTGAATCCGCCGCTCCAGAGTGCGACGAATCCCGGCTCCGAGATCGGGATGGCGCCGGAGCATCTCCTCGAAGATCGCGACGGGTCGCAGGCCGGGCGTCACCTTCAACATCGGTACGACCTCAGCGGCGAAAATGTCGGCAAGGGGGTCCGGACGACGGCGTCCGTGCACCCCCTTCTTCTGCACGGGCATCGGAGCATCGACACCACCGACATCTATGTGAAGGTGGCGCTGCCACAGCTCACCGATGTCGCTCTGCCCTTTCCGGGAGGAGCTTCATGAGCAGCTTCGCTAAAACACTTAGCCGACAGGGTCGAAAGTTATATCGCGCTGCGCCGCTCGCTCGGCTATGTCCTGCGCACCAATACGACCCTCAATGCGCTCGCCGTCATGTTGCGCTACCGCGAGCTCCTGCGCGTCGAAGATCTTTTCAAGACGACGAAATCAATCCTCGACACACGGCCGATCTATCACAAGACCGGCGCGACCATCCGCGGCCACGTGTTTTGTTCTTTCCTGGCCCTCGTTGTT
>DASUPI010000306.1:0-4079 GCA_036281135.1 Rhodoplanes sp.
GCAATGCGCATCCGCGCCTGCGGTTTTGCCGTCCGTGCGTGATCGAGCGCGAGCGCATCCTCGGCCGGCAGGAGCCGCGCGTCAGGGAAGAACGGGACGAGCCCGAGCGCCTCCCACCCGGTGCGGCGGGCGATCGCCGCCATGCCGCTTGCGAACAGCGCCGGGTCGCCGCGGAACTTGTTGACGACAAAGCCGCGGACGAGCGCCGCATCGGCCGCCTCGATGACGGCCTTCGTGCCGACCAGGCTCGCGATCACGCCGCCGCGGTCGATATCGCCGATCAGCACGACCGGCAGTTCGGCGGCGTGCGCGAAGCCCATATTGGCGATGTCGTTTGCGCGCAGATTGATTTCCGAGGCGCTACCGGCCCCTTCGACCAGCACGATGTCCGCCTCTGCCTTGAGCCGCGCGAAGCTGTCCACCACGAACGGCATCAGCGCGGGCTTGATTGTTTGATATTCAGCGGCCTTGGCCGCGCCGTGCACGCGACCCTGAACCACGATCTGCGCGCCGACCTCGCTCTGCGGCTTGAGCAGCACCGGGTTCATGTGCACGCTCGGAGGCGTTCGCGCGGCGCGCGCCTGCAGCGCCTGGGCGCGGCCGATCTCGCCGCCATCGACCGCGACGGCGGCGTTGTTCGACATGTTCTGCGGCTTGAAGGGGCGCACGATGAGCCCGCGGTTCGCGAAGGCCCGCGCGAGGCCGGCGACGATCAGCGACTTGCCGACATCGGAGCCGGTGCCCTGGAACATGAGGGCGCGGGCAGTCACGGCTTGAGCTTTCCGGACGGTCGCCTTCGCGGCGCATGGGCACAGCGTCCACCTGCCCCGGCAATCGATTCATCCTCCCCCGCCCCGCGGGGGACGGGGACGATGCGCAGCATGGTGGAGGGGGTAGTAAACAGCAAAGCGTAAGCCGCCCCCTCCACCGCCGGTGCAGCCAAGCCTGCGCAGGCTGCGCAAGCTTGCCTGCGATGGGCGGCTCCCCGCTCCGCGGGGGAGGATGCGGATCGAGTTCTGAGTAAGGGGCCGTCGGTATTGAACAGCCCCTCACCCCGACCCTCTCCCCGCGTGCGGGGAGAGGGAGAGCCGGCGCCGCGCGGAATGCCTTGCTCTACAAGAGGCTGGGCGGGAAAGAGAGCAGACGTAGCGGTTGGATCAGTGGTCGACATTCAGGGAGTACCCGGAAACATCAGAACTCGATGCCGGGCTGCGCCTTCACGCCGGCGGCGAAGTGGTGTTTCACCAGCCCCATCTCGGTGACGAGGTCCGCCGCCGCGATCAAGTCCGGCTTGGCGTTGCGGCCGGTCACGACGACATGCAGCCCCGGCCGGCGCGCCTGCAGGGCCGCGATCACCGCCTGCAGCGGAAGATAATCGTAGCGCAGCGCCACGTTCAGCTCATCGAGGATGACGAGGCCGAAACTCGGATCGGCCATCAGCTCCTGCGCCTTTGCCCAGGCGCGCTCGGCGGCGGCGATATCGCGCTGCAAGTCCTGCGTCTCCCAGGTGAAACCCTCGCCCATCGTGTGCCAGGACACCCGGTCGCCGAATGTCTCCAGCGCGTCGCGCTCGGCCGAATGCCACGCCCCCTTGATGAACTGCACGACGCCGACCTTGTGGCCGCGCCCGAGCATGCGCAAGGCGAGGCCGAAGGCGGCGGTGGATTTGCCCTTGCCGGTGCCCGTATGCACGATCAGGAGGCCCTTTTCCTGCGTCTTCTCCGCGACTTCGGCGTCCTGCACCGCCTTGCGCTTGGCCATCTTTGCGCGATGACGATCAGCCTCGGTGTCGTCGACGTTCTTGCTCGTGGTCATGCTGTGCCTTTCACGAAAAGCGGCAGTCCGGCGACCACGAGGACGACGCGATCCGCGCGGGCGGCGAGCCGCTGGTTCAGTTGGCCTTGCAGGTCGCGAAAGCGCCGCGCGAGCGCGTTGTCCGGGACGATGCCCGAGCCGACCTCGTTGGCGACCAGTACAATCGAGCCGCGGGCCTCGTCCAGCGCCCGTTCGAGCCGCGCGATCTCAGCCTCGATGTCCGCGTCCGCCAGCATCAGATTGGTGAGCCACAGCGTCAGGCAATCGACCAGAACGGGGATGCTCGCGTGCTCGGCGAGCCTCCCCGCGACGTCACGCGGGGCTTCAACCGTCGTCCAGGCCAGGCCGCGCCGCGCCTTGTGGGCGGCGATTCGCGCCGCCATTTCCGCATCGCCCGCTTCCGCGGTCGCGACGTAGAGCCGCGGCGGCGGATGGCGGGCGACCAGGCTCTCGGCATAGCGGCTCTTGCCGGAACGGGCGCCGCCGAGGACGAGCGTCAGCTCGCGCCCCTCCACTGCAATCATGCCGGCTCGGTTCGGCCCAGCCGGGCATAGAGCGCGCCTGCCGCCCAGCCGAGCAAGACCCAGAACACCGCGGCGATCACAAGCGAACGCGCCGCAAAACTCGCCGCCAGTTCGGGCGGCAGCGCCCCCGCCCCCTCGGCCTGCGGTGCGCCGATCACTTGCGGGGCGACGATCAGCGCAAGCCCCACCGGGATCGCCCAGATCCAACGCCCGAATACGGCGAGAGCGATCCCGCCGGCCGTCGCCGCCGCCGTGCCGATCCACCAGACCTGCCGTTCGATGAGGTCGGCCTCGGCGGAACCCGGCAGCGTCGGCGCAAGCCCGAACGCGGGCGCCAAGCTGAAGGCGGCGAACCCGGCGATGCCCCAGAGCAAGCCTTCGCGGGCGTCCACGGGCCGCCCGCTCACCGCAAAAGCGCCGACGAGCAGAAAGGCGAATCCGATCGAAACAAGGGTGGTCGCGGCGACGGTGAGCGCCGCCCGCGAGGCCGACGCGGTCGCGGTCTCGGCCGTCTTCGGATGCGACTCATGGGCGTGGGCCGGGGCGATCAGCGCCGACAAAGCCTCGGATAGAGCGAGGGCGGCCGGGAGCGCAGCCGTCTGCTTGTTGGGCTCGACATGCTCATAGGTCTCGGCCTTCAGGATCAGCGGCACGAGAGCGAGTTGCTGGAGCGCCGCAAGCAATAGGCCAATGCCCGCTCCGGCCCCGAGAGCGGCCACGAAAATACGCCGAAACATGTCCCGTGTCCCTCAGTGGCAGGGGAAGCTCGCGGCGTGCCGCGTATCGTGCGCGGCGTCATGAAGCGCAGGATAATGAGCGAATCCCGCCACGCCGATAAAGACGATCCCGAGAACGATCGCGGCAAGGCCGTAGCGCAACGCATCGATACGTGCGGACGGGGCGGCGATTGATTTGGCTAGAACGGACATCGTTTTTCCCCTTCGCCCTCCATCCCGAGGGCATGTTGTGGTCCCCGTCGCCGGCAGGTCTCCTGGCTTGCGGGTCCGCGCCCTCCTCGGCCTTCCCAGAGCGTCCCGAAGCTCCAGTGGCGTATCGAAGAGGACTCGCCGCTCACAGTTGCGGGGGCAGCCGCGGTTTTGGGCGAACCCGCACCGCGTTCCCTTTTGCGTCCCGCCGGGAGGCGGGAACCGACGACGCACCGACTATAGCCGCATTCGAGAGGGCCGCAAGCCGGCAATTGCTCCCGTGCGGCGCCCTCATTGACAAGGCGAGACTGCGACCATTAACTGCCGCTATTCGACGGTCTCTCGAGCGAGAGCGAAGAGGGAATGCGGTGCGGGACGCGTGTCCTCAATCCGCAGCTGCCCCCGCAACTGTGAGCGGCGAGCCTAAAGCCACAGAGCCACTGGGGGAAGACCCGGGAAGGCGGTGACGGGCTAGGACCCGCGAGCCAGGAGACCTGCCGTCGATTCGTTCGCGGTCCGGGCGGGGTGCCTCGGCCCCGGTCGATGTCCTATCCGGCGCCCCCAAGACCTTGGCCACGGAGAGTCACGGGTGACCCTCGTCGACCGCACGAGCGCCGGCCCGGCCGCGGGGCATACGACCGCGGATGCGACCATCTACGTCTGCATCACCTGCCGTCCTGCCGGCGAGCCGGACAGCGCGTTCCGCCCCGGCGCGGTCCTGGCGGAATCGACGGCGAAAGCTGCGGAGGGCGCCGGGGTCAGGGTCGTGCGCGTGAAGTGTCTCGCCAACTGCACGCGCGGGCCGACCGCCGCG
>DASUPI010000307.1:0-4543 GCA_036281135.1 Rhodoplanes sp.
GCTCCGTGCGGAAGCTTCAGCATCGAGCGGCCGAGCGCGATCGCGCCCGAGGAGACGACCAGCACATCGCGATCGTTTCGATGCAGATCGGCGATGTCGGCGGCGAGCGAGGCGAGCCAGGCCTCCTTCACACTGCCGGCCTTCGCGTCGACCAGCAGCGAGGAGCCGACTTTGACGACAATGCGTTGGAAATCGTCGAGCGAAGGGAGCTTGCTGGCCATGAATCTTGCTGTACCCAATCAGTCACCGATCACAGGAAATCCGAACCGCTGCCTCACTCCTTGAGGGGAGCGTCGGGAGAGAGGTCGGTCGCCGAGAGTCCTCGCAGTGAAACTTCCCCGCACCCTGGCCTCTTCCCACTTGGGGGAGGGGAACAGCGGGCAGGCTCGGCGGAGTCTTGGGCCGTCTGCGCATTCGCGCTCGTCGTCTCTCTCCCATATGGAAACGCGGTTTGGCAATCGTCAGCCTGCCGGAACAAGGCGCATTGCATGAGCAAGGTCTTCATCGGCGCCTCGGGTTGGACCTATGACGGCTGGCGCGGCCCCTTCTATCCCGCGAACGTGGCGAAGAAGCGCTGGCTCGCATGGTATGCGACGAAGTTCACGACGGCGGAGATCAACGGCTCGTTCTATCGCACGCCTTCGCTCGAGACGGTGCGCGGCTGGCGCGAGCAGACCCCGAAAGACTTCGTGTTCGCCTGGAAGGCCTCAAAGTTCATCACCCACTGGAAGCGGCTGTCGGAGAAGTCCGAGAACAGCATCGAACTGATGGTCACGCGGCTCGAAGCGCTCGGGCCGAAGGTGGGGCCGGTGCTGTTCCAGCTTCCGGCGCGCTTCACCGCCGATCGCGAGCGGCTGGCCGGTTTCCTGCCGATGCTGCCGAAGGCGTACCGCTACGCCTTCGAGTTCCGCGACGCGAGCTGGTATGACGACGCGATTTTCGATCTGCTGCGCAGGCATGGCGTCGCGCTGTGCCTCTCCGACCATCACGACGCGCCGTCCCCGTGGGAGGTCACCGCCCGCCATGTCTATGTGCGCGGGCATGGGCCGACCGGCGAGTACCGCGACAATTATCCGGACAAGACGCTGCGCCGATGGGCGCGCGCGATCGCCGGCTGGAAGCACGAGCGCCGCACCGTCTATGTCTATTTCGACAACGACCAGAAAAGCGCCGCGCCGGCGGACGCGCAGCGGCTGATGGAGTTGGCTGGAGACTGAAACGGGCTCCCGCCAAATCAGCTCCCGTCATTCCGGAAGCCGAGCAAAGCTCGGCTGTCCGGAATCCATAACCCCCGTGTGTGAGTATGGATTCCGGGCTCGCCGCTGCGCGGCGCCCCGGAATGACGGACGTCACGGCCGCCAGGCGGCGGCCTCGCTTGCGCTTTCCCGCACGCCGCGGGCTTGGTCGATGACCGCCGCGAGGGCGCGCAGCGCTTCGGGCACGCCTTGCCCGGTCGCGCCCGAGAGGATGAGCGGCGTCTTGCCGGCTGCCCGCTTCAGCCGCGATGTTTGCCGCTTCAATTCGTCCGCCGGGACTGCGTCGGCCTTGTTGAGCGCGACGATCTCCGGCTTGTCCGCGAGTCCGTGTCCGTAAGCCAGAAGCTCGGCGCGCACGGTCTTGTAAGCCTCGCCCGCATGCGCGGCGGTGGCGTCGACGAGATGCAGCAGCACGCGGCAGCGCTCGACATGGCCGAGAAAGCGATCGCCCAGCCCTGCGCCTTCGTGCGCGCCCTCGATCAGGCCGGGGATGTCGGCGAGCACGAATTCGCGTCCGTCGATCGAGACGACGCCGAGCTGCGGATGCAGCGTCGTGAAAGGATAGTCCGCGATTTTCGGCTTGGCCGCGCTCACCGCGGCGAGCAGAGTGGATTTGCCCGCATTCGGCAGCCCGACCAGGCCGGCGTCGGCGATCAGCTTGAGGCGCAGCCAAAGCGTGCGCTCCTCGCCCGGCAATCCCGGATTGGCGTGGCGCGGCGCGCGATTGGTCGACGACTTGAAATGCGCGTTGCCGAAGCCGCCATTGCCGCCCTTGGCCAGCACGACGCGCTCTCCGATCTGCGTGAGATCGGCGATCAGCGTCTCATTGTCCTCATCGAAAATCTGCGTCCCGACCGGCGCCTTGAGGATAATGTCGGCGCCGTTCGCGCCGGCGCGGTTCTTCCCCATGCCGTGGCCGCCAGTCTTCGCCTTGAAGTGCTGCTGGTAGCGATAATCGATCAGCGTGTTGAGGCCGTCGACGCATTCCGCAATGACGGCGCCGCCGCGCCCGCCGTCGCCGCCGTCCGGTCCGCCGAACTCGATGAACTTCTCGCGGCGGAACGAGACGGACCCTGCGCCGCCATTGCCCGAGCGGATATAGATTTTGGCCTGGTCGAGGAATTTCATGCGCCCTGATATCGGCGCGAAACTCTCGCGTGCCAATAGGCTCGTTTAGGGCCGCCGCGCCCGCCGACCGCGGCATGGACCTGACAGGTCGCGAAGCCCCCGGGCGGACGCGTGTCGCTCAGGCGACGCGCCGCACGCGATGCGTCGCCTGCCCCCAGCTTTTCAGCGAGGCCCAGATTCGGCGCTGCAGGCAGAAGCGGTCGAACGGCGCCGAGGAGTTGATGGCGCGAATGCGATAGAGCGCGACGCCTGTCCACTGGAAGCCGCATTTCTCCAGCACGCGCCGGGACGCCGCATTGGACGTGCGCGCGCCGGAATCGACCGCGTCATGGCCGAGATCGCCGAACGCCTGGTCGATCAGAGCGCGCACGGCCTCGGTCGCATAGCCGCGTCCCCAAAACGGCGCGCCGACCCAATAGCCGATCTCGGGGTTCGGTCCGTCGCGCCATTCCAGTCCGCAGGCGCCGGCGAGCGTGCCGTCGCGCAAAGTGATGAGGAGGATTTCGTCCCGCGGGTCCGCATTGGCGAGCGTGATCCAGTCCTCCGCGTCGGCGAGGCGGTAGGGATGCGGGATACGCGCGGTGTTTTCCGCGATCCTGCGATCATTGATGAGCGCGGCGATGACGGGGGCGTCCGCAAGACGCGGCGCTCGCAGAACGAGCCGCTCGGTCTCGAGGACGTGCCGGCTCGCTTCTCCGATGCCATTTCCGCGGACGTTCAAAAATGCCATCACACGGGTTCCTTTCACTTCAAAAATGCAGAAGGGGAGCCGAACGCCGGTCTCCCCCTTGTGCGAACCCGCTCGCGAGTCCGCCGGGTGACTGAGTGCCGGCGGACCTTATGATCCGACCGTCTATTCGGGCGCGCCCTCCGTCGCCGGCGCGACCGATACATAGGTGCGGCCCTTGGCCTTCGTGCGATAATCGACGCGGCCGTCGATCAACGCGAACAGCGTGTGGTCCTTGCCGAGGCCGACATTGCGCCCCGGGTGCCACTTGGTCCCGCGCTGACGCACGAGAATATTTCCGGCGGCGCAGTTCTCACCGCCGAAAACCTTCACTCCGAGTCGTTGGCCGGGCGAATCGCGGCCGTTACGCGATGATCCGCCTGCTTTCTTGTGGGCCATGGATATCTCGTATCGTTTGCGTTTGTAGTTTCAATTTGTGACCAAAAGATCACCGGAGCGAGGAGACGGATCACTTGGAGTTGTCATCGCTCGTCGTGTTCGTGTCCGGCGGCGCGGAGACGTGCGGAGTTTTGGTGTCCGTGCGCGGGTTTACCGTCGATGCCGGCTCCGCTTCCGCACTCGTTGCTTCTTCGCGGGACGGAGCCGCGAGGCCGGCCTCGTCGGCAGCGGTCGCAGTCTCGCTCTTCGGCTCCGCCGCCGCGGCCTGATCGCCTGCGATGTCGGCCTTGGCTTCGGATTTCGCCGATGTCGGCTGGTCCTTCTTGCCATCCGTCGAAATCTCGGTGATTCGGACGAGGGTGAATTCCTGCCGGTGACCGCGCTTGCGCCGCGAATTCTTGCGGCGTCGCTTCTTGAAGGCGATCACCTTCGGCTTGCGGCCCTGCTCGACCACCTCGCCCCGGACGCTCGCGCCCGCAACCGTCGGCGTGCCGAGAAGGGTCTCATCGCCGCCGACCACCAGGACGTCGGCGAAGGCGACAGCCTCCCCGGTTTCCCCGGCGATCTTGTCGATCTCGATCAGGTCGTCGGCGGCGACCCGGTACTGCTTGCCGCCCGTTTTGATGACTGCGAACATTTTTTCCTCGCGTTCGGACCCGGTCACGTGTCGCGCGCGGAGACCAACGGACGAACGGCGCCCTTATGGCCACATCGCTCGTGCTTCCCGAGTGATCTCTCTGGACGCTCGGACCGGCTTCTTTCAGTCGGATTCGGTTGTGGTGTTCGTTTCACGCCTGGCGCGCAGCGGCAGGACAAAACGAAGCGCGCGGACCCGAGGGCCCGCGCCACGGCTTTTTATGGGGGGTGCAGCCCGCCCTGTCAAGGAAGTGTCCGGGCTCAGGACATATGAGACGGGGGTCGCCGCGCTCCTATGACGCGAGGGCGGGAGGCGTATTCCGGCGAGCCCGCACACCTTTTCGGGCCTCGTTGAACGCGCTTCGGGCTCGGGATCTGAGATCACTCATCCCGGTAA
>DASUPI010000308.1:0-4672 GCA_036281135.1 Rhodoplanes sp.
TGCCGATGTTCGTGATCTTCTTCATTTCCGCGCTCGCCGAGACGAACCGCGCGCCCTTCGACCTCGTCGAGGCGGAGTCCGAGCTCGTGGCCGGGTTCATGGTCGAGTACGGCTCGACGCCCTACGTGCTGTTCATGCTCGGCGAATACGTGGCCGTCATGACCATGTGCGCCTTGGGCACGATCCTGTTCCTGGGCGGCTGGCTGCCGCCGATCCCGGTCATTCCCTTCACCTGGGTGCCGGGGGTCGTCTGGTTCCTGCTCAAAGTGCTGCTCGTGTTCTTCATGTTCGCCATGGTGAAGGCGTTCGTCCCGCGCTACCGCTACGACCAGCTGATGCGGCTCGGCTGGAAGGTCTTTCTGCCGATCTCGCTGGCGGCGGTGGTGATCGTGGCGGGCGTGGTCCAGTTCGCCGTGCTGGCGCCGAAATGAGGATGATGCGATGAGGCTCGATCAGGCCGCGCGCGCGGTCTTCCTGACGGAGTTCCTGCAGGCCTTCGTCCTGTCGATGCGCTATTTCCTCAAGCCGAAGACGACCATCAACTATCCGTTCGAGAAGAATCCGCTCTCGCCCCGCTTCCGCGGCGAACATGCGCTGCGCCGCTATCCCAATGGCGAGGAGCGCTGCATCGCCTGCAAGTTGTGCGAGGCGATCTGCCCGGCGCAGGCGATCACCATCGAGGCGGGCCCTCGCCGCAACGACGGCACGCGACGCACGACCCGCTACGACATCGACATGGTCAAGTGCATCTATTGCGGCTATTGCCAGGAAGCCTGCCCGGTGGACGCGATCGTCGAGGGACCGAATTTCGAATTCGCGACCGAGACGCGCGAGGAGCTCTATTACGACAAGGAGCGGCTGCTCGCGAATGGCGACCGCTGGGAACGGGAGATCGCCAAGGCGATCTCGCTCGATGCGCCGTATCGGTGAGGAATCAAGTTTTATGAACAGCCATGAGACCAACTCCTTGTCGCCTTCCCCCTTGAGGGGGAGGCCGGCGAGCAAAGCTCGCCGGGAGGGGGGTCTCGACACTCGCGTCGAAAGTCTGTTTGTAGCCTTACGTTCTCTTGTACCCTCCTCCCTAACCCTCCCCCTCAAGGGGGGAGGGAACAAGAAGCATCAACGCGCATGATCGCCGCCTTGTTCTTCTACCTGTTCGCCGGAATCTGCGTCGCCTCGGCGCTGATGGTCATCTCGTCGCGCAATCCCGTCCACTCCGTGCTGTTTCTCATTCTCGCCTTCGTCAATGCGGCCGGCCTGTTCATTCTGATGGGCGCGGAATTCCTCGCGCTGATCCTCGTGGTCGTCTATGTCGGGGCGGTCGCCGTGCTGTTCCTCTTCGTGGTGATGATGCTCGACGTCGATTTCGCCGAGCTGCGCCAAGGCTTTCTCAACTACCTGCCGATCGGCGCAGTGGTCGGCCTCGTGCTCATGGTCGAGCTGTTGCTCGTGCTGGGCGCCTGGGCGATCGGGCCGGGGATGCAGCGGACCGTCGTCTTGCCGATCCCGCCCGCCGAGACGGTGACCAACACCGAGGCGCTCGGCCTCGTGCTCTACACGCGCTACGTCTATTTCTTCCAGGCTGCGGGCCTCGTGCTGCTGGTCGCCATGATCGGCGCGATCGTCCTGACGTTGCGCCACAAGCCCGCCGTCAAGCGCCAGAACGTTTCCGACCAGCTCGCGCGCAATAAGGCCGCCATCATCGAGCTGCACAATGTACGGCCCGGCCAGGGACTCTGAGGGGGAACGCGGGGATGACGATCGGGCTCGGGCACTATCTCTCGGTCGCGGCGATCCTGTTCACAATTGGCATTTTCGGCATTTTCCTCAATCGTAAGAACGTCATCATCATCCTGATGTCGATCGAGCTGATCCTGCTCGCGGTCAACATCAATCTGGTCGCCTTCTCGACCCATCTGGGGGACCTCGTCGGCCAAGTGTTCGCGCTGATCGTCCTGACGGTGGCGGCCGCCGAGGCGGCGATCGGGCTTGCGATTCTCGTCGTGTATTTCCGGAACCGGGGTTCGATCGCGGTTCAGGACATCAATCTCATGAAGGGCTGACGGAGCACGATGTATCAGGCGATCGTTTTTCTGCCGCTCCTGGGCTTCTTCGTTGCGGGAGCGATCGCGGTGTTCGGCGCGCGGGCGCGTCATCCCGGCGGATATCCGGCGCCCGGAGCGGAAGACCACGCCGCTCACCTGGTCCCCGAAGACCATCCGCATGCGGCGCCGTCGCCGCATGGCGACGCCGCGGCGATCCACGGGTCCCACGCCGAGGAACACGCCGAGGAGCCGGCGGCGGCAGGCTCCCGCACGGCGGAACTCGTCACCACCGGCCTGCTCTTCATTTCGATGGCGCTGTCATGGATCGCGTTTGTCCGGGTCGGCTTCGGCCATCAGGACGCGCGCGAGATGATCGCTCCCTTCATCGTCTCGGGCGAGCTGATGGTCGACTGGACGCTGCGCATCGACACGCTGACCGCGGTGATGCTCGTCGTCGTGACCACGGTGTCTGCGCTCGTGCATCTCTATTCGATCGGCTACATGGAGGACGACCCGTACCGGCCGCGCTTCTTCGCCTATCTCTCCTTCTTCACCTTCGCGATGCTGATGCTGGTGACCGCGAATGATCTCGTCCAGCTGTTCTTCGGCTGGGAGGGGGTCGGGCTCGCGAGCTATCTCCTCATCGGCTTCTGGTTCAAGAAGCCGTCGGCGAATGCGGCGGCGATCAAGGCCTTCGTCGTCAACCGGGTGGGCGATTTCGGCTTCGCGCTCGGCATTTTCGGCGTTTTCTACATGATCGGCGCGGTCGACTACGACACGATCTTCGCGCAGGCGACGTCCCTCATCGGCAAGACCATTCCGTTCGTCGGCTGGAACCTGGACGCGCTCACCGTGATCTGCCTGCTCCTGTTTATGGGGGCGATGGGCAAGTCGGCTCAGTTCCTGCTTCACACCTGGCTGCCCGATGCGATGGAAGGGCCGACTCCGGTTTCCGCGCTCATCCACGCCGCGACCATGGTGACGGCCGGCGTGTTCATGGTGGCGCGGCTGTCGCCTTTGTTCGAGCTTGCCCCGACGGCGCAGGCCTTCGTTACCTTCATCGGCGCGACCACCGCGTTCTTCGCCGCGACGATCGGCCTGGTGCAGAACGACATCAAGCGGATCATCGCCTATTCGACCTGTTCGCAGCTCGGCTACATGTTCGTGGCGATGGGCGTCGGCGCCTATTCGGTCGGCATGTACCACCTGTTCACGCACGCCTTCTTCAAGGCGCTGCTTTTCCTCGGCTCGGGCTCGGTCATCGTCGCGATGCATCACGAGCAGGACATCCGCAATATGGGCGGGCTCAAGAACAGGATCCCGTTCACCTATTGGATGATGGTGGTGGGAACGCTCGCGCTCACCGGATTTCCGCTCACCGCCGGCTATTTCTCCAAGGACGCGATCATCGAAGCCGCTTTTGCCGGGCACAATCCGATGGCCTTCTACGGCTATCTCTCGACGCTGTCGGCGGCCGTGCTCACCGCCTTCTATTCGTGGCGGCTCATTTTCAAGACGTTCCACGGCCGCCCGCACGATATGCATCACTACGAAGCGGCGCATGAGAGCCCGCTGCCGATGCTCATCCCGCTCGGGGCGCTCGGCGCGGGTTCGGTTCTGGCGGGGCTTCCCTTCTACGACATATTTGCCGGGCACGGCGCGGCCGAGTTCTTCCGCGGCTCGCTCAGGATCACCAACATTCTCGACGAGATGCACCACATCTCCTTCGTGGTTGCGACGCTGCCGACGGTGATGATGGCGGCGGGCTTCTGCGTCGCCTGGCTGTTCTATATCCGGCGGCCCGACCTGCCGGTCGAGCTCGCGAAGCAGCAGGAGCCGCTCTACAGGTTCCTGCTCAACAAGTGGTATTTCGACGAACTGTACGATCTGATCTTCGTGCGGCCGACGCTCTGGCTCGGCCGGGTGCTGTGGAAGGGCGGGGACGGCTGGCTGATCGACGGGTTTGGCCCCGACGGCGTGTCGGCGCGGGTGCTCGACGTCACCCGCAGCGTGGTGCGGCTACAGACCGGCTATCTGTATCATTACGCGTTCGCGATGCTGATCGGGGTCGCGGCGTTCATCACCTGGTTCATGTTTGTCGGCGGGGTACGGTGATGGCGAGCTGGCCCGTCCTTTCCGTCGCCATCTTCCTGCCCCTGCTCGGCGCGCTGTTCATCGCGACGATGCGCGCCGAGGACGACGCGGTGAAGCGCAATGCGCGCTGGGTCGCGTTGTGGACGACGCTCATCACCCTCGCCGTTTCGCTCGTCATGGTGTGGCGGTTCGATCCCTCGTCGCCCGAGTTCCAGTTCGTCGAGAAGCGGCCCTGGCTCGGCGGCACGATCACCTACAATGTCGGGGTCGACGGCATTTCGCTTCCCTTCGTGATCCTGACCACCGCGCTGATGCCGATCTGCATCCTCGCGAGCTGGAAGCCGATCGAGCGGCGCGTGAAGGAGTATATGATCGCCTTCCTCGTGCTCGAAACGATGATGGTCGGCACCTTCGCCGCGCTCGATATCGTCGTGTTCTATCTGTTCTTCGAGGGCGGGCTGATCCCGATGTTCCTGATCATCGGCGTCTGGGGGGGCCCGCGCCGGGTCTATGCGAGCTTCAAGTTCTTCCTC
>DASUPI010000309.1:0-2989 GCA_036281135.1 Rhodoplanes sp.
GGCTCCAGACCCACGTGTGTCAGCAAAGCTTGAAGCTCTTTTCCTGCTTCCTCGAACTGCTCATTCACTGTTTGCGTCACGCCGGGGCTGCCATAGTGGGTGTGGTCAAACTGCACGAACAGGTCTCCGTCGCCCATCGAGCGCTGCAAAGCGAGCCCTACCTTCGTGGCTCTAGACGCATCCAAGCCGTTAAATTGAAGCGTGAACTCCTTTTTCAAGGCCGCGTATGCGCCTTGATCAAGCTTCAGCGCCGCATTTCCTTTCTCCCCCAGAAAGGCTTCCACCGCCGCCGCGCCGCCTTCACAAGCAACCCACATACTAGCGCGCATAAAGCGCTCCGATATTTCTACATCCTTCAGCGCCTTTCGAAGAGTGTCCTCACACAGTTGTAAATGTTCCTTCGCGACCTCTACGTGACCAGGCTTCCGAAGTTCATGTCTTAAGTCGACTAGCAATGCGCCTGGTGTTATGTCGATCCGGCCACCCCCATGGAAGGTGTTGATCGTCAGCTTGAGGTCTCCGTATGAGCTTCCCCCAAACGTAAGCAGGTCACCAAGGCTGGGGCGTTGAGGTGTCTGGATGGCTTTGTAAAACGTCTCCATGACATCGCTTGCCTGCACTCCGAGTCGAAGCACAGGCTCGCGAAAGACGCTGACCATTCCTACGGTAAGGCGAACGCTGCTGAAAAGCATGAAATACTCTAGCCCTCAGACCGCCTAAAAGCCAATCCCGCTTGCGACCGCCGCAGCCGATCGGGGCGCGTCACCGCCCCTCGCGCGCCCACGTGGCGGCGAGGCTGCCGATCAGCAGCAGCAGGCCGAGCAGGCCGGCGAATACGGGCAGCACGCCGACCCCGCGCACGACGCTCGCCTGCCGCATCTTCAGGCCGATCCAGCCCTCGCCGCGATAGGCGTCGCTCGACCGCACCGCGACCACGCGCGGCACGTCGACGCCGGCGCCCGCCGTTTCCGCGAGCCTGCGCGCATCGCCGCCGGTCGCGTGCGCGAGCGGCGCCAGCACCTCGGTGGTCGAGGTCACCTCGGCGAATTCGCGCGGATTGGCCGGCCCGACATTGACGAGCGCGGTGAGCTTGCCGTCGCTCGCGCGCCACAGGCCGAGCTCGTTCGCCTCGATGCTCTTGCGCCAGATGCCCGCTTCGCTCGCATCAAGGGCGAGCGTGCGCGTCGCCCCCGACGGCGAGGTCAGGGTCACGGGGCTCACGCTCTCGCCCATGGTCTGGCGCTGCACGACGAGGTCGCGCCCGCGCACGAACATGCGCAGCGCCTCCTCTTCGAGGTCGGGCTGCTTCATCAGCCAATGCGAGAGCCGGCGCAGCAGGTCGATATGCGGCCCGCCGCCTTCATAGCCGCGCGCCCACAGCCAGATCTGGTCGGAAAGGAGCAGCGCGACGCGCCCCTCGCCCTCGCGCGCGAGCACGAGCACCGGCTTGTTCTCCGGCCCCTGCATCACGGTCATTCCGTCGGTGGCGGTCGCATCGACGAGGCGGAACCAGCGGCTCCAGCGCGGCGGATTCTCGTTCGCGCCCTCGAGCCCGCGCGTCACCGGGTGGCGGCGGCCGAGCGCGCTCAGTTCGGCGCGATAGGCCGCCTCGGTGACCTGTCCGCTCGGCTCGGCCGGAAGGATCGGTTCGAGCGGCGTGCGCCAGAGGCTGGTCGGCGACGCATAGTCCGGTCCCGCCGCGATCAGCACCGCGCCGCCTTCGCGCACATAGCGGGCGATATTGTCGAAATAGATGATCGGCAGCACGCCCTGGCGCGCATAGCGGTCGAAGATGATGAGCTGGAATTCGCTGATCTTCTGCTGGAACAGCTCGCGCGTCGGAAACGCGATCAGCGACAGCTCGTTGATCGGCGTGCCGTCCTGCTTTTCCGGCGGGCGCAGAATGGTGAAATGCACGAGATCGACATTGGCGTCGGACTTGAGCAGGTTGCGCCAGGTGCGCTCGCCGGCATGCGGCTCGCCGGACACGAGCAGCACGCGCAGCTTGTCGCGCACGCCCTCGATCGGCACGACCGCGCGATTGTTGAGCGGGGTCAGTTCGCCCTCGATCGGGGACGCTTCGATCTCGACGATGTTCGCCCCGGCATGCGGGACCGGCACCTGCACGCGCACCGCGTCGCCCGAGCGGACGGTGCGCCGTTCGAGCAGCTCGCCGCCGCGGCTGATCCGCACCTCGGCCGGTCCGCGCGGCACGCCAGTGTCCTCGACGCGGAACGACACGGTCTGCTGCTGTCCGACAATGCCGAAGCGCGGCGCCGAGACGAGCACCACCCGGCGGTCGCGCTCGCCGCGATGCCCGGTGACGAGCGCATGCACGGGCGCGGCGAAGCCGAGCGCGCTCGCATCGGCCGGCACGTCGTGCACGCGACCGTCGCTCAGAAGGATCGCGCCCGCCACCTGCTCCGGCGGCACGTCGGCGAGCGCCTGGCCCACCGCGGCGAACAGGCGCGTGCCGTCGCTCTCGCCGTCCGACTGGCCGGCTTCGACCGTGCGCAGTTCGAGCCCCGGAATGCGCCGCAGGCGCTCGGTCAGGTCGGCGCGCGCGCTTTCCGTCTGCGCGGCGCGGTCGCCGAAGTTCTGGCTCGCGCTCTTGTCGACGACGAGCACGGCGACGGAGGGCAGGGGATCGCGGTCCTCCCGCGTGAACGAAGGATTGGCGAGCGCGGCGATGAGGAGGGCGAGCGCGAGCGCGCGAAGGGCCGCGCCACGACCGCGGGCGACGAACAATAGCGCGACGACGACCGCGGCCGCGGCGAGCGCGGCCCACAGCACATAAGGCGGAACGAGCGGGGCGAACGAGATGCCGAAATTCAAGTCAGGCTCCTAGCTACTGGCCCAGCCGTTCGAGCAAAGCGGGGACGTGCACCTGGTCGGCCTTGTAGTTGCCGGTCAGCGCATACATCACGATGTTGACGCCGGCGCGGAAGGCGAACTCGCGCTGGCGCGGCTCGTTGGGAACGAGCGGCAG
>DASUPI010000310.1:0-14340 GCA_036281135.1 Rhodoplanes sp.
GGGGGGACCGCATCGAGGGACTGCTTCCCCTCACCCGGCTCGGCATTTTCCTGCCTCGCCGACGTCTCCCCGCCGGGGAGAGGTGAAACTGGGTGTCGCAGCGATGACCGAAACCACTGACCTCTCCCATTTCGTCGAGCGCCTGGACGACGGCCGCGCGCGCATGAATCTCGCGGTCGAGGGCATGACCTGCGCCGCCTGCATGCTGCGGGTGGAGGGCGGCCTCACCGCGCTGCCGAACGTCACCCGCGCGCGGGTCAACCTCACCAACGGGCGCGTCGCGGTCGAATGGCGGGAGGGAAAGCTCGATCCTTCGGCGATCGTCGGCAAGCTCAATGCGCTCGGCTACAAGGCCTATCCCTTCGACACGCGGCGGGCGGAGTCAAAGGAGCAGGACGAGGCGCGCTTCCTCTTGCGCTGTCTCGGCGTTGCGGCGTTTGCGTCGATGAACGTGATGCTGCTCTCCGTTTCGGTGTGGTCGGGCAATGCGACCGACATCACGCCGGAGCAGCGCGATTTCTTCCACTGGCTTTCCGCGCTGATCGCGTTGCCGGCCGCGGCCTATGCCGGCCAGCCGTTCTTTCGCTCGGCGATGCGCGCGCTGATGGGCTTCCGCCTCAACATGGACGTGCCGATCACGCTCGGCGTCGTGCTCGCGCTCGCGCTCTCGGTGTTCGAGACGCTGCGGCATGCCGAGCACGCCTATTTCGATTCGGCGGTGATGCTGCTCACCTTCCTGCTTGCCGGCCGCTATCTCGACCAGAACATGCGCAGGCGCACGCGCGCGGTCGCCGCCAATCTCGCCGCGCTGAAGGCCGAGACCGCGGTCAAGTTCGTCAGCTCCGACGAGATCCGCGAGGTGCCGGTCGAGGCGATCGAGCCGGGCGACGTCGTGCTGGTGCGGCCGGGCGAGCGCATCGCGGTCGACGGCGAAGTGATCGAGGGCCGCTCCGAGATCGACCAGAGTCTCGTCACCGGCGAGACCGCCCATGTCGCCGCCGAGAAGGGCGCGCATGTCTATGCCGGCACCATGAACATCAACGGCACGCTGCGCGTGCGCGTCGGCGCGGCGGCGGAAGGCACGCTGCTCGACGAAGTGACGCGCCTGCTCGACAAGGCGGTGGAGACGCGCTGGGGCTATGTGCGGCTCGTCGAGCGCGCGGCCCAGCTCTATGCGCCGGTGGTGCACCTGACCGCGCTCGCGACCATGCTCGGCTGGGTCGCGTTCGGCGCGAGCTGGCACGACGCGATCGTCACCGCGATCGCCGTCCTCATCATCACCTGTCCGTGCGCGCTCGGCCTCGCGATTCCGGCGGTGCAGGTGGTGGCGGCGGGCGCCCTGTTCCGTTCGGGCGTGCTGCTCAATTCAGGCGATGCGATCGAGCGGCTCGCCACGGTCGACACGGTCGTGTTCGACAAGACCGGCACGCTCACGCTGCCCGAGCCCGAAGTGGTGAACGCGGCCGACATCCCACCCGACATTCTCGCGCTCGCCGGGCGACTCGCGCTGACCAGCCGCCACCCGCTCGCCGCCGCTGTGGCGCGCGCGGCGGATGCGAAGCTTCCCTTGGCCGGCGCGCTCGAAGAACCGGGGCAGGGGGTGCGCGCCGCCTATTCAAATACAGGCGAAGCGGTCGACGGAGGCGAACTGCGCCTCGGCCGGCCGTCGTTCTGCGGCGCGGAGGCGGAGGCTGCGCGGGTGACGGAAAGCGATCCGGAGGCGTCCGCCATCGCGTTCTTGCACGGGGATGCCCGCTATGTCTTCGCGGTGCGCCAGCGCATTCGCGCCGACGCGCTCGAAGTCGTAACGACGCTGAAGGCGCGAGGCTATGCCGTGGAAATCCTTTCCGGCGATCGGATGCCGGCGGTCGCCCATGTCGCGCGCATTCTGGGGATTGCCGAGATGCGGGCCGCCGTCACCCCGGCCGACAAGATCGCGCATATCGAGGAATTGAAGCGCGCGGGCCGGAATGTGCTGATGGTCGGCGACGGCATCAATGACGCGCCGGCGCTCGCGGCGGCGAACGTGTCGCTCTCGCCGGTCACCGCCGCGCATCTCACCCAGTCGGCCGCCGACGCGGTGTTCCTCGGCGATCGCCTCGAGCCGGTCGCGGCCGCGCTTGCGATCGCCAGGCGGGCGAAACGGATCATGTCGGAAAACCTCTGGATGGCGGTGGTCTACAATGCGATCGCGGTGCCGGTCGCGATCGTCGGATTAGCGACCCCGCTCATCGCCGCGCTTGCAATGTCCGGCTCGTCCATTCTGGTCACCACCAATTCGCTGCGCGCCCGCGCCGCAGGTTCCGCTCGTCCCCGCGCAAGCGGGGACCCAGGATTGCCGAAGCAAGCTGGTTTCCGCTTTCGCGGGAATGAGCGGGGTGGGTCAGTTGAAGCTGAGCGGAACGAGCTATAATTCTCGCGTGCGTCAACCTTTGAAGGGACCGTATGGAAGTCCTGATCTATCTCGTGCCGATGGCGCTCGGGCTCGGCCTGCTCGGGCTTGTCGCGTTCATCTGGGCGCTCAATAGCGGGCAGTTCGACGATCTCGACGGTGCCGCCTGGCGCGCCATCATGGACGACGACCAGCCCGCGCGCGCAGCGCCGGCGCAGGAAGGAAACAGCACGGCCGAGCCGGCGCGAGACGGACGAGATCAGACGTCATAATTCAGCGCGCAATGGTCGTCACCCCGGCCGCGCGTCAGCACGCTTCGATCTCTCTGATCCACTCGGCGACCGAGCGACCAATTGCGTCGGGATGATCTTCCTGAAGATAGTGTGCGCCGGCGCCGAGAGGCACGACGCGGCATTCCTGGAGCCCGGCGGCGAATCGCTCTGCGAATGCTGGTAAAGTTTGCGAATTCCGTCGTCACCGCCGGGCTTGACCCGGCGGTCCATCTTTTTCTTGTTTAAGATGGCTCACTGGGTCTCGGCGCTTCGCGCCGGCCCGGTGATGACGATTGAGAAATCGCATGCATGGCCAACATCTCCGGCTTGGAAACGACTGATCTCACCATGCCCGTCGTGATCGCGCTGATGGGATTGCCGGGCAGCGGCAAGACGACGATCGCCGAACGCCTCGCGCGGGCGCGCGATCTCACCGTCGTCTCGCGCGACGCGATCCGCGCGGCGATGTTCCGGCCCTGCGGCTATACCGAGGTCGAGAAAGAGACCGCCTATCGCGCGCTGCTCCTCGGCGTCGCCGCGTGCCTGGAACTCGGCCGCTCCTGCGTGGTCGAGGGCATGCCGTTTTCGTGCGCGAGCGAAATCCAAGACGTGCGCAAGCTTGCGGACGCCGCGGGAGCGGACTTCCTCCCGGTCTTTCTCGATTGCCCGATCGATGTCGCGCAGGCGCGCGCCGGCCGCGATGTCGCCGAGCAGAGCCGTGCGCCTGCGGATCGCGACGAAGAGATGGTCGCGCGCGTGGCCGCGCGCTTCGAGACGCCGCCGCCCGATGCGCTGCGTGTCGACGCGACGGCGACCCCCGACGAGATCGCGAAGGCAATTCTCGCTAGGCCGGAGGATGTTCCGGTGACATTGAATCCATCACTTCTTCCCGCTCGTCCCCGCGCAAGCGGGGACCCAGAATCATAGGAGAAGGCTGGATTCCCGCTTGCGCGGGAATGAGCGGAATAGGATCAACTTCACTCCGCGGCGAGCGCGTGCGGTTTGCGCGGGAGCCCGAGCCGCTCCCACACATCGACCAGCGCTTCGCCGAGCGCATCGATCAGCGCATCGTCATGATAGGGCGAGGGCGTGATGCGCAGGCGCTCGGTGCCCTTCGGCACGGTCGGATAATTGATCGGTTGGATGTAGATGCCGTGCTCGCGCAGGAGCGTGTCGCACGCCGCCTTGCAGCGCTCCGGATCGCCGACAAAGATCGGCACGATATGCGTCTCGGTCGGCATCACCGGCAGGCCGGCGGCGAGCAGGATCGCTTTCACGCGGGCGGCGCGGTCCTGATGGCGCTCGCGCTCCCAACTGGAAGTCTTCAGGTGGCGGATCGCCGCGGTCGCCGCCGCGCAGATCGACGGCGGGAGCGCCGTCGTGAAGATGAAGCCGGGCGCATAGGAGCGCACCGCATCGATCACGTCCGCAGCGCCGGCGATATAGCCGCCGAGGCAGCCGAACGCCTTCGCGAGCGTTCCTTCGATCACGTCGATCCGGTCCATCTGGCCCTGCAGCTCGGCCTGGCCGCCGCCGCGCGCCCCATACATGCCGACCGCATGCACTTCGTCGAGGTAGGTCATCGCCTCATGCTTGTCGGCAAGATCGCAAACGCGCGCGATGGGAGAAATGTCGCCGTCCATCGAGTAGAGGCTCTCGAAAACGATGAGCTTGCCCCGCTCCTTGCCGGCCTCTTTGAGGAGCTGTTCGAGATGCTCCACGTCGTTGTGGCGGAAGATCGCCTTCTGCATCCCGGAATTGCGGACGCCGGTGATCATGGAATTGTGATTCCAGGCATCCGACAGGATCAGGCAATCGGGAATGAGCTTCGCAAGCGTCGAGATTCCGGCATCGTTCGATACGTAGCCGGAGGTGAACACCAGCGCCGAGTCCTTGCGGTGCAGGTCGGCGAGCTCGCGTTCGAGCTGCACCAGCGGATGGTTGGTTCCGGCGATGTTGCGTGTCCCGCCGGCGCCGGCGCCCACGCGGGTCGCCGTCTCGACCATCGCGCCGACGACCTTGGGATGCTGCCCCATGCCGAGATAGTCGTTGGAGCACCACACGATCACGTCGCGCGGGCCGTCGGGAGAATGCCAGATCGCGCGCGGGAACCGGCCGGCCAGGCGCTCCAGATCGGCAAAGACGCGATAGCGGCTCTCGTCGCGCAGCCGCTGCAGCGCGTCGGCAAAGCAAGCTTTGTAGTTCATGTGTCGATCTCCGCCGACCGCCCCCCGACCGGCTCATTTGAACTTTTATAATTCTGTTGTCGAGTTGATAATTTGCTGCAGCTTCGCCGCCTTGACCATTGTCAAGGGCGCATGGTCAGACCTGCCATTCCGAATGGTCTTGGCTCGGCGACGCCGGCTCGGCCCCGGGTCGCCGGCCGCTGGGCCGGCGCGCGTCCGGTTCGATGGCCTTCACTTCGCTTGCGCCTGCGAGGCCGCTTTCCGGCAGCCTTTTGACCCGGAATTGCCCGGATCTGGCGCTTGTCCGGACGGCCGGCACGGAATATCTGCTGACGGGAGACCTTGCGGGGTCCGCGGGCTCGATTTTCATCCAAGCGCTCATGAATCTCATCTTTTCGGACTTTTTCGAGCGCACGCGGCTTGCTGCGCGCGCGCTTGTCGATTTCGGCGAGAACCTGTTCAACCCGACGGTTCGGCTCGGTGTGACCGGCCTGTCGCGCGCCGGCAAGACCGTGTTCATCACGGCGCTGGTGCACGGCCTCGCGCGCGGCGGGCGCTTTCCGGTGTTTTCGGCGCTCGCCCGCGGACGCATCGCCCGCGCCCATCTCGCGCCGCAGCCGGACGATGCCGTGCCCCGTTTCGAGTACGAGAACCACGTCAAGGCGCTGGTCGGCGAGCGCGCGTGGCCCGAGTCGACCCGTCAGATCAGCGAGCTCCGGCTGGTCATAGAATACCAGTCGGAGAGCGGGCGCATGCGGGAGTTGACTCTCGATCTTGTCGACTATCCCGGCGAGTGGCTCCTCGACCTTCCGCTGCTCGGCAAGAGCTATGAGGAATGGGCGCAGGAGAGCCTCGCGCTCTCGCGCGACGGCCCGCGGCTGCATCTCGCCGAACCCTGGCACGCCTATCTCGCGACGCTCGACCCGTATGCGCCGGCCGACGAGCAGGCGGCCATGACGGCGGCCCAGCGCTATACGGAGTACCTCAAGGCCTGCCGCGATGAACGTTACGCGCTGAGCCTGCTGCCGCCCGGCCGTTTTCTCATGCCCGGCGATCTCGCCGGGTCGCCCGCGCTGACCTTCGCGCCGCTCGACTTCGAAGCCGGCGGGGTCGCGCCGGACGGGTCGCTCTGGGCCATGATGCGGAGGCGCTACGAATCCTACAAGGACGTGGTGGTGCGGCCGTTCTTCCGCGATCACTTCGCGCAGCTCGATCGGCAGATCGTTCTCGTGGACGTGCTCGCCGCCCTCAATGCCGGGCCGGCCGCGGTGCGCGATCTGGAACGGGCGCTCGGATCGATTCTCGGCTGTTTCGAAATCGGGCGGCGGACTTGGCTCAGCACGCTCTTTGCGCCGCGCGTCGACAAGATGCTGTTCGCGGCGACCAAGGCCGACCATCTGCACCATTCGAGCCATGATCGCCTCGAGGCGATCCTCGCGCGCATGGTCGCGCGGGCCGCCGCAGGCGCCAAGTTTGCCGGGGCCGCGACCGACGTGATCGCGCTCGCCGCAGTGCGGGCGACACGCGAGGCCGAAGTCCGGCGCGGCGGCGACGAACTTCCCGCGATCGTCGGCGTGCCGGCGGCGAGCGAGCAGGCGGCGGGGCAGGTCTTCGACGGGGAGCGGGAGATCGCGCTGTTTCCCGGCGATCTTCCGGCCGACCCGGAACGGGTGTTCGCGGTCGGCCCGGACGGGTTCAAGGGGATCACGGGGGTGTCGCACGCGGACGCGGCGTTCCGCTTCCTGCGTTTTCGTCCGCCCCGGATAGTGCAGGCCATGGACGGATTGCCCTCGCTGCCCCATATCCGCTTCGACCGCGCGCTGGAGTTCCTGATCGGAGATCGCCTGCGATGAACAGCCCCGTAGAGTTCCGCCGACCGGCGGCGTTCCGCCCGGATGATCCGAATGTCGTCCTGCCCGCGCCGGCGGAAAATGCGGCGCGCCGGCGTCTCGCGACGGTTGGAGCCGAGACGGAGGCGGAAGCGTCGTTCGAGCAGGAAGGCGAGCTCGTGCCGGTCCGCCCCCGAAAGGCGCCGTGGGCGCTGCTGTTCTGGGCTTCGGCGGGCGGGCTCGTGACCTTGGGTCTCGGCCTTGCCGTCGCGAATCTCTTGTCCGATCTGTTCGCGCGCGCCGATTCGCTCGGCTATCTCGGCGTTGGGCTCGCAGCGCTGGCCGGCGTCGCCGCGTTCACGATTCTGCTCCGCGAAGCGCTCGGGCTCATGCGTCTCGCCACCATCGACAAGCTACGCGACCGTGCGAGCGAGACGATCGTCAGCGATGACCGCGATGCCGGACGGGCGGTCGTGTCCGAACTGATCGCGCTCACCCGCCGCACGCCTGAGCTGGCGCGCGCGCGGGCGCGGCTGCGGTTCCATCTCGGCGAGATCATCGATGGACGCGACCTCGTTCAGCTTGCAGAGCGCGAGCTGATGCCCGGGCTGGACGAGGAGGCGCGGCGCCTGGTCGGCAACGCAGCCAAACGCGTCTCGGTGGTGACGGCGGTCAGCCCGCGGGCGGCGGTCGACATGGTTTTCGTCCTGATCACGGCGCTTGGGCTGGTGCGACGTTTGTCGCTCCTCTATGGCGGTCGCCCCGGAACCCTCGGCATGGTTCGACTGATGCGCCACGTCGTCTCTCACCTCGCCATGACCGGCGGAATGGCGGTGACCGATGGTCTCGTCCAGCAGATGATCGGCCACGGCTTGGCCGCCAAGCTGTCGGCGCGGCTCGGCGAGGGGGTGCTGAACGGCCTGCTCACCGCCCGCCTCGGACTTGCCGCGATTGAAGTGACTCGGCCGCTTCCCTTCTCGGCGCTGCGGCAACCGACCATCCAGGACCTGGCCGGCGGTCTGTTGCGGAGCGCGGAGCGCGCCGATCCCGGTCCGCGCGCGGCCGTTCAGGATTGATCGCGCCGACCCGCTCCGCAGAATGAACAAGTTTTAACCGGGCTTTCGGCTTCTCGTTCCGAGAAGTCCGGAACATTTTTTAGCTATTTGGCGTTGGTCGCTTACTTGGCTTGTCCCATCGCAACCATTGATGCTGCTGCCGTAAGTCTCCAAGGATTGCGGACTAATGGTCAGAGCGCGCCGCGCGACGCTGCGGATTCTGCGAACGCTGATGGTCGGGTCGCTCGCGGTTCCTGCCGTGCTGTTCGCCTATGCCGCCTGGGTCAGCTGGGGCGCGACCTATCGATCTGCTGACGATCGCATCGTCCGCTCGCTCGACGTGTTGCACGAGCAGACGCTCAAGGTGCTGTTGACCGGCCAGCTGGTGTTGGATGAAGTCGCCCAGTCCGTGCAGGGCCTGTCGGACGATCAGGTCCGGGCCTTGGAACCGCAGCTGCACGCCCGCCTGAAGCGCGTCACCGACATGCTGCCGCAGCTGCAGTCGATTTGGGTCATCGATCGCGATGGCTTCGCCTTGGTTTCAAGTCGGGCCAGCCCGCCGCCGCGCTCGGCCTCATTGTCCGATCGCGATTTCTTCCAGGCGCAGGTGGACAAGGACCAGGCGACCTATGTCGGCTCGGTTCATGCCCCGCGGCTGGTGCCGGGCCCGACCTTCTTCAGCTTCAGCCGTCGCCGCACGCTGGCCGACGGGTTCAACGGCATTGTCACGGTTTCCCTGCTGCCGAGCGACTTCGAAAAGTTCTATGCGGAAATCAGCCGCGGCCTCGGTGCGTACTTCGCCATGATCCGGGAAGATGGCGCGTTTCTCACGCGGTATCCCGATCCGGCGGGGCCCGGCGCAAGGCTCAACATGCCGAAGTCGAGTTTCGCCGTGGCGCGGCGCACCAATCCCGAGCGCGGCATCTACACCGCGGTCGGTCAGCTCGATGGCCTCGAGCGTCGCTTCGGCTACCGCAAGGTCGAAGGGTTCCCTGTCTATGTCGTGGCCGGATTAGGCACGGCCGAAATCCGCAATGAATGGCTGTCGAGCGTCGGCGGCCATCTGATCTTCGGCATACCGGCGAGCCTCCTGGTGTTCACGTTGCTCGGCCTCGCCATTCAGCGCACGCGGAACCTGTACGCCGAAGCCGATCGCCGCGAGGCCGCCGAATCCGCGCTGCGTCAGGCGCAGCGCCTGGAGGCGCTGGGCCGTCTCACCGGCGGCGTCGCCCACGATTTCAACAATCTCCTGATGGTGATCTCCGGCAGCGTGACGCGGCTCTGCGCCATGTTGGAGGACGAGAAGGCCACCAGGCTGTGCGACATGATCTCAACGGCGGCGAAGCGCGCCGAGACGCTTACGCGCCAGCTCTTGTCGTTTTCGCGCCAGCAGGCGGTGAACCCGCAAGGGATCAATGTGGCGCACCGATTGCCGGAATTGATCGAGCTGGTGCGCAGTTCTTTGACTGACAACATCGTCGTCACGGTGGATATTCCCGACGAGAACTGCCCGGTGAATGTCGACCTCAGCGAATTCGAAGTGGCGGTGCTCAACATCTGCGTCAATGCGCGCGACGCCATGCCGAGCGGCGGACGGCTGCATATCGGCGTGCAAAAGGTCACGTTGACGGGCGATCCGGCGCTGGACGGGCTGTCCGGGCAGTTCGTGGAACTGACCTTCGCCGATACGGGCACCGGCATCCCGCGCGACATCCTGCACCGGGTCTTCGAGCCTTTCTTCACGACGAAGGATGCGACCAAGGGAACCGGTCTTGGGCTCAGCCAAGTCTACGGCTTTGCCAAGCAGGCCGGCGGCACCACGACCATCGCAAGCTGGCTCGGGCGCGGCACGGTGGTCAGCATGTATCTGCCGCAGAAAGAGTTCGAGCCGCGTCCCGTTGAGGCGCAGCACGAGATTCCGGCGCCGGCGACCCAGCGCAAGACCGTTCTCGTGGTCGAAGATAATCTTCCCGTCGCCGAAGTGTGCAAGTCCTTCCTCGACCAGCTCGGCTATGATGTCGAGTTCGCAGCCTCCCCGCACGACGCGCTCAGGTTCCTGCAAGGAGCCGATCATGTCGACGTCGTTCTCACCGACATTCTCATGCCCGGCGGCATGAGCGGGCTGGACCTCGCGCGCAAACTGCGGCAGACGCGGCCGTCCTTGCCTATCCTGCTGATGACCGGCTTCAGCGACTGCGCCAGCGAGGTCGTCCATGACGGGTTCCCCGTCCTGCGGAAGCCCTTCGACCTGACCGCGCTACGCAGCGAGCTGTCCGCGATTTGGGAGCGCCGCGAGGTCTCCAACATGGTCGGCTGAAGGGGCTTGCAAGGAGACGCTCGCCGCGCGGGCCCCGGCGGCGCCGGAGTTTCACGGCGTAATCAAATAAGGCTGAGCCGATCCCGAAGACTCGTCGCCCTTGGGCGGACGCGGAATGCGCACGCCGCGCCGCTGCATGTCCTGCAGGATCAGGTACATCTGCGCCGCGCTCAGCGCGTCATTGAAGGCGTCGTGCTGCGGCAGGATCGGCAACTTGAGATCGGACACGATCGCCGCGTAACTGAGGTTGATCGTGGTGCCGGGCGTCGCATTGCCGTATTTGCGATCGTAATAGAGCTCGGACACGTCGATCTGCCGGTTGGGCAAATGGATGTTCAGCATGCTGTAGAGATATTTGTTGAGCATGCGGACGTCGAACGAGATCCAATATCCGACCAGCGGGCGGCCGCCGATGAAATGCAGGAGCTCGGGCAGCACCTCGCGGATCGTGCGGCCGTGCGCCACGTCCTTCTCGCGCAGCTGATGGACCTTGATCGCGCTCACGTCCATCGCCGCGCCCGGCCGCACGAGAGCCTGGTAGGACTCGCTCGTGAGAATGCGCGAGCCGCGGATCTTGATCGCCGCGATGCTGACGACGTCGTCCGCCAGGATGTTGAAGCCGCTGGTCTCGCAGTCGAGCGAGACGACTTCGCCGCTGACGTCCGGCCTGAACAGGAACGCATAGGCGTTGTCGGCGAGAAGCATGCGATCGAACCCCGCGCGCAGCCTTCGCAAAACCTCCTTGCGCATCAGAACACGCTCAAATGATAGCGATTGCGGACGACCTCGCGGAAGCGCTTGACCACCCGCAGCGCGTCGCGCAGGAGATCGCGGTCGCGCGTGGTCAGCTCGCTCAACCGCACGATCGCCTCGAGTTCGCGCTTGCCGGTCTTCATCGCGCGCAGCTGCGAGCGCAGCCGGATCTCCATGAAATAGGAGAGCGCGCCGCCGAGATCGCGGGCGAGTTCGGCGCCGATCGTCCGGTTGGCCGCGAGCGCCTCGATGCGCTGCACGGTCGACACTTCCTTGAGGCCCTCGTCGATGGCGAAGGTGCGGACGCCATGGACGATTGGGAAGGTGCCGGATTTCTTGATGTCGATCTCGTCGGAGCCGACGCCGACCGAGGCCATGATCGAGGTTAACACGCCGGCGCTCGCCCCCTCGAACTGATCGATCGCGCGCGCGAACCGGGACAGATAGGCGCTCTCCCCATGCATCATTTCGATCATGGCCGTCTTCGCGCGGTCGAGCAGATCGTGATGCCCGATGACCGGCACGGCGTCGAAGAAGATGCCGAGATTGATCGGGCTCTCGTCATTGGGCGCGAGAACCCAGCTCTTGAGCTGGCGCAGGAAGCTGTCGATTGGCTGCGACCATTGCGGGTTGCGAACCATGACATTGCCGGGGCAGGGCGGAAACCCGAATTTCTCCAGCGCATCGGTGAAGCCGTCGCGAAAGGCTTGCAGCTCGTCCTCCGGCACCGGACGCGACAGCAACAGGCCGTTGTCCTGATCCGTGCGCACGGTCTGCTCGCCGCGTCCTTCCGAGCCCATCACCATGAGACATCCGGCCTCGCGAATGGCCGGCGATGCGATCAGGGTGAACACCTTCGCGAACAGGCGGCGATTGAGATCGGAGGTGATTTCCGCGATCACCTCGACCCGGGCGCCCTGCTTGTGGAGGCGCTCGACCTGGCTTTGGATGTCGCCGGCGCTGAGGATGAGATCGTCGACCGCGCGGGCGCGCTCGATATGTCCGGGGATGAGTTGCGGATTGCCGGCCACCAGCCCGAGAATGTCGATGTCCTCGAGGACGCCGACATATTGTCCGGCCGACTCGACTGCGAGCCGGCGCTTGTTGTGATGCGTCATCGCGATGACGGCGTCGAAGATGAAATCATCGATCTTGATCGAGGCGACGTCGAAATGGCAGACATCCCTGATCTTGGTCGACAAGGCATGTCCGTCGAGGACGATCCGTTTTGCCAGATCCGTTCCGGTGATGATTCCGACCGCGTCGCCTTCGCGCACCAGAAGCGTGTTGTTGTTGTGTTCGCGCATGGCGCCGCCGGCTTGCTTGATCGTGGTCGTCCCGTCCACGAACACCGCCGGACGAAAACGGACGTCGCGCACGCGGGCGCGCAGGATCGAATCGACGCCGCCGTTCTCGCGTCCAATCGCGTAGGAGCGGAGCTTGCGGGAAATCTCCGAATAGAAGAATGCGGCGAATCCGGCGTTCTTCGCAATCAGCTCGAGCACGAGCGCCTTGGGCAGGAGATAGCAGAGCGTCTCGTCGGCCGCGACGAAACTGGTGCCGGCGGGGCCGTGCACGAGCGAACGCGCATCGAACGTGTCCTTCGGCCCGAGCACGGCCTCCATTTTCTCGCCGTCGCGCTCCTCGACCGAGCCCTTGATCACGACATGCAGGTTTTCGGAACGCTGACCTTGCTCGATGATCGCTTCGCCCGGACGGAAATAGCCGATGTCGAGCGCACCGCGCAGATAGCTGATCTGGTCGTGGGTCAGTCGATCGAAGGGCGGATTCTGCGCATCGAAGGCTTGCGGCATTAGACAACTCCCGGGGGCGTCGCGCTCAGCGCCTACGCGGCCGCAAGGCGCCAAGGTCCGGCGCCTGCTGCCCCGCCTTCCGCGAATTGCAGGGGTCGGTCAGCATGCACAACCTCTCGGTCAATAGGCGACGGCGCCGGACGCGCCGATCCCGGTCTCCGATCTGACGAATTGCGCGGCGAACCCCGCCTTGTCGAGGGCGGCTCGTTTGCTTTTGTCGGTCTTGGAGAACAGCCAGATGCCGCCGAAGGCGATCGCCATCGAGAACAGGGCCGGATTGTCGTAGGGGAAGGGCGCGCTCGCAAATCCGAAGGTCTTGACCCAAACGGCCGGCCCGAACACCACGCCGGCGATGGAGGTGACGAGGCCGAGCAGGCCGCCGATGAACACGCCGCGCGTGGTCGCCCCGCTCCAGAAAACCGACATCACGAGCGCCGGGAAATTGCAGCTTGCCGCGATCGCGAAAGCGAGGCCCACCATGAAGGCGACGTTCTGGTTCTCGAAGACATAGCCGAGATAGACGGCGATGACGCCGATCACGACCGCGGAGATTTTCGAGACACGCACCTCCTTGTCTTCGGACACGGTTCCCTTGGCGATCACCGACTCGTACAGATCGTGGCTCACGGCGGAGGCGCCCGCGAGCGTGAGCCCGGCGACGACCGCGAGGATGGTCGCAAACGCCACGGCCGAGATGAAGCCGAGGAAGAGCGACCCGCCGACGGCATTGGCGAGCTGGACCGCCGCCATGTTGGTGCCGCCGATCAGGTCGGTGACCTTGTTGTACACGCCGCCCGGTCCGACGCGGTAATTGGCGGCGTCGTTCATCAGGAAGGTGATGGCGCCGAAGCCGATGATGAAGGTCAGGATGTAGAAATAGCCGATGAAGCCGGTGGCGTAGAGCACGGATTTACGCGCGGCCTTGGCGTTCGCCACCGTGTAGAAACGCATCAGGACGTGCGGCAGCCCCGCGGTGCCGAATATCAGCGCCAGGCCGAGCGACACCGCCGAGATCGGATCGGAGAGGAGCGCGCCGGGCACCATGATGGAGGCGCCGTTCGGATGCACCGCGACCGCGGCCTTGAACAGCGCTTCCGGCGAGAAGCCGAATTGGACGAGCACCATGAACGCAAGCACGGTGGCGCCGCCGAGCAGCAGGCAGGCCTTGATGATCTGCACCCAGGTGGTCGCCAGCATCCCGCCCAAAGCGACATAGAGGATCATCAGTGCGCCGACGATCATCACCGCATAGAGGTAGGGCAGGCCGAACAGAAGCTCGATCAGCTTGCCGGCGCCGACCATCTGCGCGATCAGGTAGAACGCCACGACGGTGAGCGTGCCGAGCGCCGACAGCGTGCGGATCGAGACCGGCTCGAGCCGGAACGACACCACGTCGGCAAAGGTGTAGCGCCCGAGATTGCACAGCCGCTCGGCGATCAGAAACATGATGATCGGCCAGCCGACGAGCCAACCGACCGAATAGACGAGCCCGTCATAGCCGCTGGCGAAGACGAGGCCCGATATGCCGAGAAACGATGCGGCCGACATGTAGTCGCCCGCCATGGCGAGGCCGTTCTGCGCCCCCGAAATGCCGGCGCCCGCCGCGTAGAAGTCGGCGGCCGACCGCGTTCGGTTCGCCGCCCAATAGGTGATCAGGAGCGTCGCCGAGGCGAAGATCAGGAACATCACCATGGCGGAGATGTTCGGCACGCCGGGCGCCGC
>DASUPI010000311.1:0-2238 GCA_036281135.1 Rhodoplanes sp.
TCGTTCGTCATGGCGCGGAAACCTTCAAGTTCCTCGGCCTCGTGTTTCATCTGTGGCAAATCCCGTCGGGGCCACTTCCTCGTGACGAGAAAGACCCGACGGGACCGCATGGCCGCGAGGCTGCGAGCGATCAAGGAGGAATTGCAGCAGCGGCTGCACCGGCCGATCCCCGAAATTCGGCATTGGCTGGCGCAAGTCGTGGCCGGATACTTCGCCTATCACGCCGTTCGACCAACAGTCGTGCGTTCCGCTACCACGTCATCTTGGCATCGGTTGAACCGTCGCAGCCAACGGGCCGGACTAACGTGGAAGCGGATGAAGATGCTGGCGGCGCCGGGCAGGAGAGCACCGGCTTCGAATGTGTGTACGGACCGGTGGCGGTGACCGAAGCCGAGGTCGTGGAGTTCGGCCACAAGTTCGATCCGCAGGACATGCATACGGACCCCGACAAGGTCGCGCGGCCCCTTCGGCGGGTTGATCGCGAGCGGCTGGCATACGGCGGCGCTGCTGATGCGGCTCTATGCGAATCACTACCTTTCGCAGGTCGCGAGCCTCACGAGCCCCGGCTTGGACGAGCTGCGCTGGTACAAGCCGGTGCGGCCCGGCGACGAGTTGCGTATTCGCGTGCGCATTCTCGAAGCCTCGTCGCGCTCGAAGCCGGACCGCGGCATGGTGCGGACGCATGTCGTGGTCCTCAACCAGCGCGAAGAGGTGGTGATGAGCCTCAAGGCGATGAACATCCTGCAGCGCCGGGGAGCGGCATGACCCCTGCGCCCGATATTCACCGGTTGATCGAGATCATGGCGGCGCTGCGCACGCCGGGCAGCGGTTGTCCGTGGGACCTCGCCCAAGACTTCGCGAGCATCGCCCCCTACACGATCGAGGAAGCCTATGAAGTCGCCGATGCGATCGGACGCGGCGATCTCGACGACCTGAAAGACGAACTGGGCGACCTCCTCCTCCAGGTCGTGTTCCATTCCCGTATGGCCGAGGAGGATGGCGCATTCGATTTCGGCGATGTGGTCGAGACCATCACGCGGAAGCTCCTGCGCCGGCATCCGCATGTCTTCGGCGAGGCGGAGGGACTTTCGCCCGAGGCGGTCGAAGGTCTGTGGCATCGCATCAAGCAAGAGGAAAAGGCCGAACGCGCGGCGGCGCGCGGCGGTGCGCCGGCCGAGCGGACGGGCGCGCTTGTGGGAGTCCCGAGCACCCTGCCCGCCCTCACGCGCGCGCTCAAGCTGCAGGAGAAGGCCGGTCGGGTCGGCTTCGACTGGAACGATCCTGCGGCGGTGCTCGACAAGATCCGCGAGGAGACCGGCGAAGTCGCGCAGGCGATCGCCGCCGGCGACAAGGCGGAAGCGCCGGCAGAGGTCGGCGATCTGTTGTTCGTCGTCGTCAACCTCGCCCGCCATCTCGGGGCCGACCCGGAGCGCGTGCTGCGCGAGACCAACCTGAAATTCGAGCGGCGCTTCGCCGCGATCGAGCGCGCGCTCGCGGCGCAGGGAAAAGCGCCCGAACAGGCGACGCTCGCCGAGATGGATGCGCTGTGGAACGAGGCGAAGGCGGCGGAGCGCTTGAGCAAACGATGAATCGGAAATTCTGCGGTCTCGCCGCGTCGCCGCAAGACCGCCGTGATCTGATCCGGTGCGCGCGGATCCTGTCGGGTTCCGCTTGCTCTAATGAAAGGTCGATTCCTCGCCAGCGACTCGCGGTGACGGTCAATTGAGATCGGACTGCGCGGCAGCCAGAAATTCGCGCACCGCCCCCATCGCGCCGTGGGCGTCGAGCCCCTCGTGCTCCCCATAGGCCAAGCGAACGAACCTCTTGGGGGCGCGGATCGCCGCATAAAGCCGCTCCCCGAAGGCGATCGGAACGACGCGATCGAGCTCGCCGTGCAGCACTAAAGTCGGCACCGTGATCGCGCCGATCCGCGCATCCGAGCGGAACTGGTCCTTCATCAGAAGACTAACCGGGATCAGCGGCATGCTGGCGGTCTTCGCCCGCATCGAACCCGCGCTGCGCAAGTCCATTACTTTCGACAATGACGCCGCCTTCGCCCAGCACGCTCTCCTTAAGACCAGACGCGCCATGACCACCTGGTTCTGTGACGCCTACGCGTCGTGGCAGAAGGGCGGAGTCGAAAACGCCAATGGCCGATTGCGACGCTGGTTGCCGCGTCAGATCGACATCGACAAAGTGTCCGACGAAGAAATTCAGGACATCATCCTCACCGCCAAT
>DASUPI010000312.1:0-10448 GCA_036281135.1 Rhodoplanes sp.
CGCGATCATGCACCCGCGTCTGACACTGGCTGTCGCCGGCAGCGTCTGAGCTTCATTGATCGAGGCGCTGGGACGCGCCCTCCGATGAAGGAAAACTCACCGCCTGCCAAAAAAGTGCGCGGTTTGTACCGGCCGGCCGAAGCGAAGTCAAGCCTGTGAGCCGCCATATAGTACGTCCCGCACGTCTTCGCCAGCACCGCACGCTATCGATCGAGCGCGATGACCGCACCCTCATGATCCCGCAGATCGATGCTCTTGTGCACGGTCTCCCCGTCCCGGTCGCCGAAGGAGGAGATCAGGAGACGGCCCTTCAGATTGCCGTCCTTGAGCTCGAAGGCGACAGGTTCGGCGCCGAGATTGAGCGCGACCAGGAGGCGCTCGGCGCCATGCGCGCGCACGAACACAAGCAGGTCGCCGCTTGCGGCGACCGGATGGTAAGCCCCGTGGGTCAGCGCCGGCGAGGACCGCCGCAGCGCGATCAACCGGCGATAAACATTGAGCAGCGAGGTCGTGTCCGCCCGTTGGTTCTCCACGTTCTCGCGGCGATAATCGCTTGCAAGCGGAAGCCACGGCTCGGCGTCGGAGAAGCCGGCATGCGGCCCCGAATCCCACTGCATCGGCGTGCGGCAGTTGTCGCGGCCGACGCCGATGCCGGGCACGTTCTTCTCGAACGGGTCCTGCACCCGATCCGGCGGGATCGGCACCTGCGCCATGCCGATTTCCTCGCCGTAATAGATCGTCGGCGTGCCACGCAGGGTGAGCAGCAGCATGGCGGCGACCCGCGTCTGCTCCCGCCCGATCCGGCTCGCGATGCGCGGCCGGTCGTGATTTCCCAACACCCAATTGGGCCAGCCGCCCGGCGGCAGCGCCCCTTCATACTCGTCGACGAGCTGGGCGAGGCGGCGCGCGTGCCAGGGCGCATTGAGCAGCGCAAAATTGAACGGCAGATGCGTTCCCGAAAGGTCGCGTCCGTAATAGGCGACGAGCCGCTCGACGGGCAGGTAGATCTCGCCGATCAGCACGCGGGCGTCGAACTCGTCCACCACCCGCCGCATCTCGGAGATCACGTCATGCACCTCCGGACGATCGGCGGTGTAGAGCGGGACCAGCTGCCGGTGCGGGGGTTGCCCCGGATAGTAATCGGGATTGGGCGGATTGTCCCGGAACTGATCGTCCTTGATGAGCTGCCAGATGACGTCGACGCGGAAGCCGTCCACGCCGCGCCGCAGCCAGAAACGCATCACGTCATAGATCGCCGCGCGGACGGCCGGATTGCGCCAGTTGAGGTCGGGCTGCGCCTTCAGGAACGCATGATAGTAGTATTGGCGCGTCTGCGGGTCGTATTCCCACGCGCTGCCGCCGAACTCCGAGAGCCAATTGGCGGGCGGGCCGCCGTCCGGCTGCGGATCGCGCCAGAGAAACCAATCGCGCTTCGGATTGTCGCGCGACGAGCGGCTCTCCACGAACCAGGGATGCCGGTCCGACGTGTGGTTCGGAACGAGGTCGAGCAGGAGCTTGATGCCGCGCGCATGCGCGGCCTTGATCAGGGCGTCGAGATCGGCCCGTGAGCCGAACAAGGGATCGATGTCGGTATAGTCGGAGATGTCGTAGCCGAAATCCGCCATCGGCGAAGGAAAGATCGGCGACAGCCACAATGCGTCGACGCCAAGGTCCGACAGATAGGGCAGCCGCTGCACGATGCCGCGCAGGTCACCGACCCCGTCACCATTCGAATCCTGGAAGGAGCGCGGATAGACCTGGTAAAGCACGCCCCATTGCCACCAATGCCTCTCACCCATCGTGCCTATGCTCGCTCTGTGCCGGGCGCTGGCGTGCTGCCGGCGGACCGGAAGGTCCTTCGATCTAAAGTTCTGGTGAGAACGCGTCCCTCCAACCCTGGTTCCCCTGCCCCATCAAGGGGCGCCGTCGGGTTGCCCGGCTTCGCGCCGAGAACGGAAGGGCCGCCACGGGGCGGCCCTTCACAGTGTTCGCGATGAGTAGCCGCGCGCGAACCGCCGCGCGTCACTCCGCGGCCGGCAGTTGCGCCGGCTGCTCGGCGGCCTTCGCCGCCTGCTCCTTCTCGCGTTCGTCGAGAATGAGCGCATCGCGCTTGCCCGCGACCTCGCGCAGGACGTTCATCATGGCTCCGGTCCCGGCCGGGATCAGGCGCCCGACGATGACGTTCTCCTTGAGGCCGTCGAGCGTGTCGATCTTGCCGTTGACCGCCGCTTCGGTGAGGACGCGGGTGGTCTCCTGGAACGACGCCGCGGAGATGAACGAGCGGGTCTGCAACGACGCCTTGGTGATGCCGAGCAGGACCGGATGGGCTTTCGCCTCCTTCTTGCCTTCCTCGCGTGCGAGCGCGTTGACCTCGTCGAACTCGATCCGGTCGATATGCTCGCCCTGGATCAGTTCGGTCTCGCCCGAGTCGTCGACCTCAACCTTCTGCAGCATCTGGCGGACGATCACCTCGATGTGCTTGTCGTTGATGTTGACGCCCTGCAGCCGATAGACTTCCTGGATCTCGTTGACGAGATAGGCGGCGAGATCCTCGACGCCCTTGACCGCCAGAATGTCGTGCGGGGCCGGGTTGCCTTCGACGATGTAGTCGCCCTTCTCGATCGGGTCGCCATCCTGCAGATGGATGTGCTTGCCTTTCGGGATTAGGTATTCGCGCGCTTCTTCGTCCTTGTCGGTCGGCTCGATGGTGAGGCGCCGCTTGTTCTTGTAGTCGCGGCCGAACCGGACGGTGCCGGACACCTCGGCGATGATCGCCGCCTCTTTCGGCCGCCGCGCTTCGAACAGCTCGGCGACGCGCGGCAGACCGCCGGTGATGTCGCGCGTCTTGGCGCTCTCGCTCGGCATGCGGGCGATGACGTCGCCCGCCTTCACCATGCTTCCCGGATCGACCGACAGAATAGCGTCGACCGCGAGCTGGTAGCGGGCTTCGCCGCCGCGCGCGAGCTTCAGCACCTTGCCGTCCTTGCCCTTGATGACGATGGACGGCCGCAGGTCCTGCTGCCCCCGGCCGGAGCCGGTGCGCCAATCGATCACCACGCGCTTGGCGATGCCGGTCGATTCGTCGAGCGTCTCCGACATCGACTGGCCTTCCACCAGGTCTTCGAAATCAACCGAGCCTTCGGCCTCGGTGAGAATCGGCCGGGTGTAGGGGTCCCACTCGGCCATGCGCTGGCCGCGCGCGATCTTGTCGCCTTCGTCGACCTTGAGGCGCGAGCCGAACTGGATCCGATGCACGGCGCGTTCGGTTCCGTCCTGGTCGACCACCACCATCGCCATGTTGCGCGCCATGGCGATCAGCTCGCCGTCCGAGTTGCGCACGACATTGCGATTGTTGATGCGGATCGTGCCCTCGAAGTTCGACTCGATGAACGACTGCTCGGAGATTTGCGCCGCCCCGCCGATGTGGAAGGTGCGCATCGTGAGCTGCGTTCCCGGCTCGCCGATCGACTGCGCCGCGATGACGCCGACCGCCTCGCCCATGTTCACGGGCGTGCCGCGCGCCAGATCGCGCCCATAGCAGGCGCCGCACACCCCGCTGGTCGTCTCGCAGGTGAGCACCGAACGGATGCGCACCTCCTGCACGCCGGACTTGACGATCGCATCCACGCTCGCCTCGTCGAGCAGCGTGTTGCGCGGCACGACGACGGTGTTCGTCGCCGCATCGCGCACGTCCTCGGCGATGGTGCGGCCGAGAATGCGGGTTGCGAGCGAGGCCACGACCTGGCCCGAGTCGATGATCGCCCGCACCTTGATGCCGGCCGTCGTGCCGCAGTCGACCTCGGTGATGATGCAGTCCTGCGCCACGTCCACCAGCCGCCGCGTGAGATAGCCGGAATTCGCCGTCTTGAGCGCGGTGTCGGCGAGGCCCTTGCGGGCGCCGTGCGTCGAATTGAAGTATTCGAGCACGGAGAGCCCCTCCTTGAAGTTGGAGATGATGGGACTCTCGATGATCTCGCCCGACGGCTTCGCCATCAGGCCGCGCATGCCGGCGAGCTGACGCATCTGCGCCGGCGAGCCGCGCGCGCCCGAATGCGCCATCATGTAGATCGAGTTCACCGGCACCTCGCGGCCGGACTTCTCGTCCATGCGCACCGCGGAGATTTCCCGCATCATCTCGTCGGCGATCTGTTCGGTGCACTTCGACCAGGCATCGACCACCTTGTTGTATTTCTCGCCCTGGGTGATGAGGCCTTCGTTGAACTGCTGCTCGAACTCCTTGGCGAGCGTGCGCGTCTGATCGACGATTTTCCACTTCGAACTCGGCACCACCATGTCGTCCTTGCCGAACGAGATGCCGGCCTTGAAGGCGTGGTGGAAGCCAAGCGCCATGATGCGGTCGCAGAAGATCACCGTTTCCTTCTGCCCGCAGTGGCGGTAGACCGCGTCGATCATGTTGGAGATCTCGCGCTTCGTCATCAGCTTGTTGACGGTGTCGAACGAGACCTTGGAATGCGGCGGCATCGCCTGCCCGAGCAGCACCCGGCCGGGCGTCGTGTCGTACCAGCGGCGCACCTTGCCGCCGTTCTCGTCGGAGCCATCCCACCGATACCTGATCTTGGTGTGAAGGGTGATGGCCTTTTGGTTGAGCGCGTGCTCGATGTCGGCGAGATTGCCGAACGCCTTGCCCTGGCCGGGCTCGCCCTCGCGCATCAGCGACAGATAGTAGAGCCCCAGCACGATGTCCTGGCTGGGCACGATGATGGGCGAACCGTTCGCCGGATGCAGGATGTTGTTGGTCGACATCATCAGGACGCGCGCCTCGAGCTGCGACTCGAGCGAGAGCGGCACATGCACGGCCATCTGATCGCCGTCGAAATCGGCGTTGAACGCCGCGCAGACGAGCGGGTGCAGCTGGATCGCCTTGCCCTCGATCAGCACCGGCTCGAACGCCTGAATGCCGAGCCGATGCAGCGTCGGCGCGCGGTTCAGCAGCACGGGGTGCTCGCGGATCACCTCGTCGAGGATGTCCCACACCTCGGGCTTCTCTTTCTCGACGAGCTTCTTCGCCTGCTTGACCGTGGTCGACAGGCCCTTGGCGTCGAGGCGCGAATAGATGAACGGCTTGAACAGTTCGAGCGCCATCTTCTTCGGCAGCCCGCACTGGTGCAGCTTCAGCTCCGGCCCGACCACGATGACCGAGCGGCCCGAATAGTCGACCCGCTTGCCGAGCAGGTTCTGCCGGAACCGGCCCTGCTTGCCCTTGAGCATGTCGGCGAGCGACTTCAGCGGCCGCTTGTTGGCGCCGGTGATGACGCGTCCGCGCCGGCCATTGTCAAACAGCGCATCGACCGCCTCCTGCAGCATCCGCTTCTCGTTGCGGATGATGATGTCCGGCGCGCGCAGTTCGATCAGCCGCTTGAGGCGGTTGTTGCGGTTGATCACGCGGCGATAGAGATCGTTGAGGTCCGAGGTCGCGAAGCGCCCACCGTCGAGCGGGACGAGCGGCCGCAGGTCCGGCGGGATCACCGGCACCTGGGTGAGTATCATCCATTCCGGCCGGTTGCCGGAGGTGAGGAAGGCCTCGATCAGCTTCAGCCTTTTCGCGAGCTTCTTCGGCTTGAGTTCGGAGGTCGATTCCGCGATCTCCTTGCGCAGATCGATCGCGAGCCTTTCGAGATCGAGCGCCTTGAGCATTTCGCGGATCGCTTCCGCGCCGATCATGGCGGTGAAGCTGTCGGCGCCGTATTCGTCCTGGGCGCGCAGATACTCCTCTTCGGAGAGCAGCGAGCGGTGCTGCAGCGCGGTCAGGCCCGGCTCCAGCACGACATAGTACTCGAAATAAAGAATCCGCTCGAGGTCCTTGAGCGTCATGTCGAGCAGAAGGCCGATCCGGCTCGGCAGCGACTTCATGAACCAGATATGCGCGACCGGCGCGGCGAGCTCGATATGGCCCATGCGCTCGCGCCGCACCCGCGACAGCGTCACCTCGACGCCGCACTTCTCGCAGATGATGCCCTTGTACTTCATGCGCTTGTACTTGCCGCACAAGCACTCATAGTCCTTGATGGGTCCGAAGATACGGGCGCAGAACAGCCCGTCGCGTTCCGGCTTGAAGGTGCGGTAGTTGATCGTCTCCGGCTTCTTGATCTCGCCGTACGACCAGGACAGAATCTTTTCCGGGCTCGCGATCGAGATGCGGATCTGATCGAAAACCTGGGCCGGCACCTGCGGCCCGAAAAGACTCATGACTTCTTGGTTCATACCCGTCTCCTGAGAACTTTGTTCTCCCGCTTGCGCGGGAGGTCAGGGAGCGAGCTCCCTGGTCGATCGCTGCGCGATCCGGCCCCCCTCGCAACGAGGGAGGCAAACAAATGGCTTACGTCGCCTATTCCGCCGCTTCCGCCGAATCGCCGCGCCCCTGCTTGGAGTTGTGCAGGTCGACATTGAGGCCGAGCGACCGCATCTCCTTCACCAACACGTTGAAGGATTCGGGAATGCCCGCCTCGAAATTGTCGTCGCCGCGCACGATCGATTCATAGGCCTTGGTTCGGCCGGCGACGTCGTCGGACTTGACCGTGAGCATCTCCTGCAAAGTGTATGCCGCGCCGTAGGCTTCGAGTGCCCAGACTTCCATTTCGCCGAAGCGCTGGCCGCCGAACTGCGCCTTGCCGCCGAGCGGCTGTTGGGTCACGAGGCTGTACGGCCCGATCGAGCGCGCGTGGATCTTGTCGTCGACGAGGTGATGCAGCTTGAGCATGTAGATGTAGCCCACCGTCACCTTGCGATCGAACTCCTCGCCGGTGCGCCCGTCGTGCAGCGACACCTGTCCGGAATGGTCGAGACCGGCCAGTTCGAGCATGGCCTCGATGTCCTTCTCCTTCGCCCCGTCGAACACCGGCGTCGCGATCGGCACGCCGTGCCGCAGGTTCTCGCCGAGTTCGACCAGTTCGCCCTCGCCGAGCGAACGGATGGTCTCGTCCTCGCCATAGACCTTCCGCAGCGTCTCCTTGAGCGGCTTCAGGTCGGTGCGGCTATAATAGGCGTCCACCGCCTGGCCGATGCGCTGGCCGAGACCGGCGCAGGCCCATCCGAGATGCGTCTCGAGAATCTGCCCGACATTCATCCGGCTCGGTACCCCCAGCGGGTTGAGCACGATGTCCACCGGCGTGCCGTCGCCGAGGAACGGCATGTCTTCGGACGGCACGATCTTCGAGACGACGCCCTTGTTGCCGTGCCGGCCGGCCATCTTGTCGCCCGGCTGGATCTTGCGCTTCACCGCGACGAAGACCTTGACCATCTTCATCACGCCGGGCGGCAGCTCGTCGCCGCGCTGCAGCTTCTCCACCTTGTCGAGAAAGCGCTGCTCGAGGCCCTTCTTGCTCTCCTCGTATTGTTTGCGGATCGCCTCGATCTCGGCCATCAGCTTGTCGTTCGAGGACGCGAACTGCCACCACTGCGAGCGCGGATATTCCTCCAGCACCGCGCGGGTGATCTTCGAATCCTTCTTGAAGCCCTTCGGGCCGGCGATGCCGACACGGTTCTCCAGCAGTTCCGCGAGACGGCCATAGACGTTGCGATCGAGGATCGCCTGCTCGTCGTCGCGGTCCTTGGCGAGCCGCTCGATTTCTTCGCGCTCGATCGCGAGCGCGCGCTCGTCCTTTTCGACGCCGTGCCGATTGAACACGCGCACTTCGACCACGGTGCCCTGCACGCCCGGCGGCACGCGCAGCGAGGTGTCGCGCACGTCGGAGGCTTTTTCGCCGAAGATCGCGCGCAGCAGCTTCTCCTCGGGCGTCATCGGGCTTTCGCCCTTCGGCGTGATCTTGCCGACCAGGATGTCGCCCGCATGCACCTCGGCGCCGATATAGACGATGCCCGCCTCATCGAGATTCTTGAGCGCCTCTTCCGAGACGTTGGGAATGTCGCGGGTGATCTCCTCCGGCCCGAGCTTGGTGTCGCGCGCCATCACTTCGAATTCCTCGATATGGATCGAAGTGAAGACGTCGTCCTTGACGATGCGCTCGGAGAGCAGGATCGAGTCCTCGAAGTTGTAACCGTTCCACGGCATGAAGGCGACGAGCACGTTGCGCCCGAGCGCGAGCTCGCCCAGATCGGTCGAGGGGCCGTCGGCGATAATGTCGCCCTTGGCGACCGAGTCGCCGACCTTCACCAGCGGCCGCTGGTTGATGCAGGTGTTCTGGTTCGAGCGCTGGAACTTCTGCAGGCGATAGATGTCGACGCCCGACTTGGTCGGGTCGAGTTCCTCGGTCGCCCGGATCACGATGCGGGTCGAGTCGACCTGATCGACGACGCCCGTGCGGCGCGCCGCGATCGCCGCGCCCGAATCGCGCGCCACCACGCCTTCCATGCCGGTGCCGACGAACGGCGCCTCGGTGCGCACCAGAGGCACCGCCTGGCGCTGCATGTTGGAGCCCATCAATGCGCGGTTCGCGTCATCGTTCTCAAGGAACGGAATGAGCGCGGCGGCGACCGACACGAGCTGCTTGGGCGAAACGTCCATGTAGTCGACCTTGTCGGGTGCGATCATCAGGACGTCGCCGGCATGCCGGCACACGATCAGGTCCTCGGTGAAGCGCCCGCGCGCGTCGACCGGCTGGTTCGCCTGCGCGACATAGTAGCGGCCTTCCTCCATCGCCGAGAGATAGATGACTTCGTCGGTCACCCGCCCGTCCTTCACCTTGCGGTAGGGCGTCTCGACGAAGCCGTATTTGTTGACCCGCGCATAGGTCGCGAGCGAGTTGATGAGGCCGATATTCGGCCCCTCCGGCGTCTCGATCGGACAGATGCGGCCATAGTGGGTCGGGTGCACGTCGCGCACCTCGAAGCCCGCCCGTTCGCGCGTGAGCCCGCCCGGGCCGAGCGCCGAGAGCCGACGCTTGTGGGTGATCTCGGACAGCGGGTTGGTCTGATCCATGAACTGCGAGAGCTGGGACGAGCCGAAGAACTCGCGCACCGCGGCGGCCGCCGGCTTCGCATTGATCAGGTCCTGCGGCATGACGGTGCCGATATCGACCGACGACATGCGCTCCTTGATCGCGCGCTCCATGCGCAGCAGGCCGATGCGGTACTGGTTCTCCATCAGCTCGCCGACCGAGCGCACGCGGCGATTGCCGAGATGGTCGATGTCGTCGATCACCCCTTTGCCGTCGCGCAGATCGACCAGCGTCCGGATGACGCCGGTGATGTCCTCCTTGCGCAGGATGCGCACGGTGTCCGGGCATTCGAGGTCGAGCCGCATGTTCATCTTGACCCGGCCGACCGCCGAGAGGTCGTACCGCTCGGAGTCGAAGAACAGCGAGTTGAACATGGTTTGCGCGGTGTCGATCGTCGGCGGCTCGCCCGGCCGCATCACGCGATAGATGTCGTACAGCGCGTCTTCGCGCCGCATATTCTTGTCGACCGTCAGCGTATTGCGGATATAGGCGCCGATATTGACGTGATCGATGTCGAGAACCGGCAATTCCTTGTAGCCGACCTCGGCGAGCAGCTTCAGCGTCTTCTCGGTGATCTCCTCGCCCGCCTCGACATAGATTTCGCCGGTCTTGGCGTTGACGAGATCCTCGGCGATGTAGCGGCCGATCAACTCCTCGTCGGTCATGCGCAGCGCCTTCAGCCCCTTCTCCTGGAGCTGGCGCGCCTGGCGCACGGTGATCTTCTTGCCCGCCTCGACGACCACCTTGCCGGAGTCGGCGTCGACGAGATCGTTGATCGCCTTGTAGCCCTTGAGCCGGTTGGCGTCGAACGGCACCCGCCAGCCGTCCTTGGTGCGCTTGTAGATAACCTGCTTGTAGAACGTGTTGAGGATTTCCTCCCCGTCCATGCCCAGCGCATAGAGCAGCGAGGTCACCGGAATTTTGCGCCGCCGGTCGATGCGCGCATAGACGATGTCCTTGGCGTCGAATTCGATATCGAGCCAGGAGCCGCGATAGGGAATGATGCGGGCGGCGAACAGAAGCTTGCCCGAGGAGTGCGTCTTGCCTTTGTCATGATCGAAGAAGACGCCGGGCGAGCGGTGCATCTGCGACACGATCACCCGCTCGGTGCCGTTGACCACGAACGTGCCGTTATTGGTCATGAGCGGGATGTCGCCCATGTAGACGTCCTGCTCCTTGATGTCCTTGACCGAGCGCGCGCCGGTCTCCTCGTCGACATCGAACACGATCAGGCGCAGCGTCACCTTCAGCGGCGCGGCATAGGTCATGCCCCGCTGCCGGCACTCGTCGACATCGTATTTCGGCGGCTCGAATTCGTAACGGACGAACTCGAGCTGGGCCGTGTTGGAAAAATCGGAAATGGGGAAGACCGACTTGAACACGGCCTGCAACCCTTCGTCCGGCCGCCCGCCCTTCGGCTCCTTGATCAGCAGGAATTGGTCATAGGACGCCTTCTGAACCTCGATGAGGTTCGGCATCTCTGCGACTTCCTGTATTTTGCCGAAAAACTTGCGAACCCGTTTGCGACCGGTA
>DASUPI010000313.1:0-6967 GCA_036281135.1 Rhodoplanes sp.
GGGCCGCTCATCAACGGGCTGAAGGAGCGCGTGACGGCGGCGCTCGCCGGCCGTCGTCAGGCGCTGAAGGACCTCGCGCTCGACCAGCGGCTCAACACCGAGACGGTCGATGTCACGCTGCCGCTGCCCGACAGCCCGGCCGAGCAGGGCCGCATCCACCCGATCAGCCAGGTGATCGACGAGTTGACGGCGATCTTCGCCGACATGGGCTTTGCGATCGCCGAAGGGCCGGACATCGAGACCGACGATTTCAATTTCACCCGGCTGAATTTCCCGGAAGGCCACGCGGCGCGCGACATGCACGACACGTTCTTCTTTCCGGAGAAGGCGGACGGCTCGCGCATGCTCCTGCGCACCCACACGTCGCCGGTGCAGGTGCGCACGATGCTGAGCCAGAAGCCGCCGATCCGCGTGATCTGCCCCGGCCGCACCTATCGCTGCGACAGTGACCAGACGCACACGCCGATGTTCCATCAGGTCGAGGGGCTCGTCATCGACAGGGGCTCGCATCTCGGCCACCTGAAATGGATTCTGGCGGAGTTCTGCAAGGCCTTCTTCGAGGTCGACCATGTGAAGATGCGGTTCCGCCCGTCGTTCTTTCCGTTCACCGAGCCGTCGATGGAAGTCGACATCCAGTGCCGGCGCGACAAGGGCGAGATCAGGTTCGGCGAGGGCGAGGACTGGCTGGAAATCCTCGGCTGCGGGATGGTGCATCCGAACGTGCTGAAAAATTGCGGGCTCGATCCCGAGGAATACCAGGGCTTCGCCTGGGGGCTGGGCATCGATCGCATCGCCATGCTCAAATATGGCATGCCGGATCTGCGCGCCTTCTTCGATGCGGATGTGCGCTGGCTCTCCCATTACGGCTTCCGTCCGCTCGATTTTCCCACCCTCGCGGGGGGACTGAGCGGATGACATATATTCTTCTGCGAGGGAGCAGATTGGACCTGTGAAGACACAGATTGGATCGGTCATGACCAGAAACAAGCTGACAGAAACCGTAGAGCAGGCGCTTCGAGACGCGGTCGGCTCGGCAGCGCTCGACCATGCCGATGTGACAGAGGGATTGGATCATGACGGAGAACCGGCGCTTTTCGTGACGGCGCACTACCGGCCCGGGACAGATACGGTCGACCAGACGGCGGCCCTGAGCACCGTCCGGGACCGGCTGCTGGCCGCCGGCGAAAACCGGTTTCCTTATATGAATCACGTCTATCCGGACGATCCGCTCGCCGATGACGACGAAGCAGCCGACGTGCGGTCCGTGCCGTGATCGACGATCTGCTCCGGATCGCGGAAGAACTCGCGGCGCACGATGATGCAGGCCGCCCACGTCAGGCGTATCTACGCCGATCCCTGAGCACGACATACTATGCTCTGTTCCATGCGCTGGCCAGACTGTGTGCCGACGAACTTATCGGCGTCACACGGGCCAACACCGATCCATGGGTGCGGGTCTATCGCGCTTTGGACCACGGAGAGGCGAAGAAATCGCTCAGGCAGGACCGCGTCCGTCATCTCGACCCGGCAGTTCGGATGTTCGCCGACCTCTTTGTGGACTTCCAGGAGAAGCGGCACGTCGCGGACTACGATCCGAGACCATTTCCGTATTCCAGGCGCGTCGTTCGCAGATATGTCGAACAGGCACGTCAGGCGCTCGACGCACTCAGTCAACTCGACTCCGAGCACAGGCGGGTCGTGGCGACCGCGGTGTTGCTGAAGAGCCGTCCATAAGCGGTCATCCGATGAAATTCACCCTCGCCTGGCTGAAAGAGCATCTCGACGCCGACGCGCCGCTGGACAAGCTTGTCGACAAGCTCACCATGATCGGCCTCGAAGTGGAGGCCGTCGAGGACAGAGCGAAGGCGCTCGCGCCCTTCACCATTGCGCGGGTGATCTCGGCCGAGCAGCACCCGAACGCAGACCGGCTGCGCGTGTGCATGGTGGATACCGGCGCGGGCGCAGCCGTCCAGGTCGTGTGCGGGGCCCCCAATGCGCGCGCCGGCATGAAGGGCGTGTTCTCCCCGCCCGGCACGTTCATTCCTGGCGAGAACATGACGCTCGCGGTCGGGACGATCCGCGGCGTCGAGAGCCGCGGGATGCTGTGCTCGGCGGCGGAGCTGCAGATCTCCGACGATCACGAGGGCATCATCGAACTGCCCGGCGACGCCCCGGTCGGCGCACGTTACGCCGAGTGGGCGAAGCTCGACGATCTGGTCATCGAGATCGGGCTCACGCCGAACCGGCCGGACTGCACCGGCGTGCACGGCGTCGCCCGCGACCTCGCCGCCGCCGACATGGGCGCGTTCAAGGATCCGCCCATCAAGCCGGTGAAGGGCGAGTTCCCTTGCCCGGTCGCGGTTAAGCTCGATTTCGGCGCGACCCCCTCGCTCTGCCCCGCCTTCGCGCTGCGGCTCGTGCGCGGGGTGAAGAACGGACCGTCGCCGGACTCGCTGCAGCGCCGCCTCACCGCGATCGGGCTGCGGCCGATCAACCGGCTCGTCGATATCACGAACTTCATCACTTACGACCGCGCCCGCCCGCTGCATGTGTTCGACGCGGCCAAGGTGCGCGGAAACCTGACGGTGCGCCGCGCCCACGCCGGCGAAACGCTGCTCGCGCTCGACGGCAAGACCTACGCGCTTGACGACGCGATGTGCGTGATCGCCGACGAGCAGGGGGTGGAATCGCTCGCAGGCATCATGGGCGGGGAGGCGACCGGCTGCTCGGAGACGACCACCGACGTGCTGATCGAATCGGCGCTGTGGGACGACATCAATATCGCGCTCACCGGCCGCAAGCTCGGCATCAGTTCGGACGCGCGCTACCGATTCGAGCGCGGGGTTGATCCCGCCTTCATGCTGCCGGGCCTCGAACTCGCGACCCAGATGGTGCTCGATCTGTGCGGCGGCGCGCCGTCCGAGATCGTCGTGGCGGGGAAAGTTCCCGCTTCGAATCGCATCATCGAGTTTCCGCTCGACGCGCTGAAGCGTCTCGCCGGGCTCGATGCGAGCGCGACCGAGGTCAACCGGGTGCTCGGCCGCCTCGGTTTCTCCGTCACCGGCGACGGCAAGAGCATGAAGGTCGGCGTGCCCTCGTGGCGGCCGGACGTACACGGCAAGGCCGACATCGTCGAGGAACTGGTGCGCATTCTCGGCGTCGACCGCGTGCCGCTGACGCCGTTCGAGCGCAGCGAGAACGGGCGCAAGCCCGTGCTCACGCCGATCCAGGCGCGCACGCGCAAGGCCAAGCGCGCGCTCGCCGCGCGCGGGCTCGTCGAGGCCGTCACCTGGTCGTTCGTCGCGCGGAAAGAGGCGGAGCTGTTCGGCGGCGGCGATACGGCGCTCGCGCTCGCCAATCCGATCGCGGCGGAACTCTCGGACATGCGGCCGAGCCTCGTTCCGGGACTCGTCGGGGCGGCGCAGCGCAATGCCGACCGCGGCTTTGCCGACGTGGCGCTGTTCGAGGTCGGCCAGATTTTTCGCGGCGACCGGCCGGAGGACCAGTTCGCCGCCGCAAGCGGCGTGCGGCGCGCGCTGGCCAAGCCGTTCGGCGCGGGCCGCCATTGGCTGACCGGCGCGAAGAGCGTCGATGCCTATGACGCGAAGGCGGACGCGCTCGCCGTGCTGGCGGCGGCGGGCGCGCCGGTGCAGCCGCTGCAGATCGTGCCCGGCGGCGCGGCCTGGCTGCATCCCGGCCGCTCCGGCACGATCCAGATCGGGCCGCAGAATGTGCTCGGCCATTTCGGCGAGCTGCATCCGCGCGCGCTCGACGCGCTCGACGCCGAAGGTCCGCTCGTCGCCTTCGAGGTGATCCTCGATCGCATCCCCGAGCCGAAGGCCAAGGCGACGCGCGCGAAGCCGCCGCTCGAGCTGTCGCCGTTCCAGCCGGTCGTGCGCGACTTCGCCTTCATCGTCGATCGCGCGCTGAAGGCGGCCGATCTCGTGCGGGCGGCGCAAGGCGCCGACCGCAAGCTGATCGCGGACGTCACCGTGTTCGACGTCTATGAAGGGACCGGCATCGACCCCGGCAAGAAGTCGATCGCCGTCTCGGTGACATTGCAGCCGCGCGAGAAGACGCTGACCGACGAGGAGATCGAGGCGGTCGCGCAGAAGATCGTGGCCGAGGTCACCAAGCGAACCGGCGGCGCGCTGCGGGGGTGATCCGTCCGCGGTCCGCCGACCTTAAACCGCTCGTCCCCGCGCAAGCGGGGACCCAGGCGTGTGAACACAACTGGATTCCCGCGTTCGCGGGAATGAGAGGGTGTTGGTCAACAGAGCGGAACGTTTAATTCAGGTCCGGCGCGCGATCACACGGCGCATCACGTCGCCCGTGAATACCGCAAACGCGAGCGCGCCGATCAGGCCGATTCCCGCCGCGCCGCGCACCACAAGCCCGTTATCGAGGACGATCGCCGCCGCGAGCCCCACCACGGCGATGCCGTGGCAGGCCGCGTGCAAGGTGAGCGGCCTCTGGGCCGCCAATTCCGACAGCAGGGGAGGCGCCCCGCGTGGCTGCGTCACATGCATCGAGGCGAGGAACGGAATGATCCGCTGCAGAATGCCGAACAGGAAGGTCATCAGCCAGCCGCCCAGCAGCACGAGGCCGAACAGCGTTGCGCCGTTCGGTCCGGCGAGGTCGTACAGAGCGGCAAGGCCGACCGGGATGGTCAGCAGCAGCGCCGCCCAGGCGGTGCGCACCAGAATGAACGACAGCCCGAGCCGCTTGCGCATGCCCGTCGTGAGCGCGACATGCATCAGCCAAAGATGCGCCATCACGGCGACCAGGCCGATCGCCCCCGCTGCGGTCAGGGCGATGCGGCTCCCGAGCAAAGCGCCGGCCGCGCCGAGCGCGATCGCTGCGGCGGCGGCGACGAAGGCGGCGTAAGCCGGCCGTTTCGCGGGCGCGCTCGACAGCGCAAACATCGGCACCAGCACATGGCTGAAGCCGAGCGCGAGCATGCCCATGAAACCGAAGCCGCCGAGAATCATATGGGCGAGCGCCGTGGCGGCATGGTCGCCGAGAAAACCCAGTTCGAAATCGACCGACAGCGCGAGCCCGAGCGCAACGAGCGCGATCAGCGCGGCGAACGCCGCCCAGCCGAACGCCGCGACCACCGGCATGCTGCCGGCGCGGCGCAGATTGTCCGCGAGCAGGCCGGCGAACACGAGGAGCCCGGCCGTTGTCGCCACCGCGCCGGCGATCATGACAGGCGGATGGTACGCATACATGCCGGCGATCAGCACGATCAGGCCCGGCACGGTGAGCCAGAACACGAGCTTGATCGGCCACACGCCGGCGAGCGCCCGGCGCGTCGCGACCGGCAGGAGCTGCACCGCCGCGCCGATCGCGGTCGTCGTCAGCACGCCGAGGGTCAGCAGATGCACGGCCGCGAGCGCAGGCCCCAGCCCGCCGCGGAAGCTTGTCGCCTCCTCTCCCGCGAGCAGCAGGACGCACCACAACGCAATGTGGAGCGCCGCCGCGGCGGCGAAGAAACGGAACGGCAATGACGGCGGCAGTAGCCGGCTCTTGGCGCCGCCGAGAAAGGTCGCCGCGAGCGTCACGCGCGCATTCGCACGAGGCGCAGCCGCACTTCGTCCTCGCAACTCGGGTCGCCGCAGGACGACGCGATGACTTCGTGGCTCCAGCCGCGGTCATCGAGCTCCGGGTAGAGGAACAGCGGCTCCTGATCGAGATGGACGATGATCACGTTCCCTACATCGTCGCGCTCGAGCATCCCCAGCGTCTGCACAATCGGCGCCGGGCATTCGAGCCCGCGAACGTCGAGATGGACGCCGTCCGTTGTGGTCCAGATGCGGGAGCCATCGGGGGATTCGCAGTCGCAACTCATCAGGGGTCCTCTGTTCGCTCTTATTTGTTCGTAGGCTCCGCGAGGCGTGCAGTAAGCCGGCGCGCGAGCGCGGCCGCGGCGAGCCGGCGATAATTGGCGGACGCAAGCGTCGTGCGCATCGGTTGCACCTGTTTTTGCACGAGCTTGTCAAGCCGGACCAGCGCGTCCTCGTCGAGCGGCCGCCCGATGAAAGCATCCACGCCGTCCAGGAGGAAGGGCCGCGAATTGGTGCCGGTGAGGCCGACGCGGAGCGCCGACACGACCCCGTCGGCCGCCGCAAGGCTGACGGCGACCCCGGCGAGCGGGAAGTCGATCGCGCCGCGCAGCCGCACCTTGGCGTAGGTCGAGGGCGGGGGCGCAGGCGGGAGCTGTACGCACACGAGAAGCTCACCTTGCGCGAGCTTCAGGTGCGCGCGGCCGTCCTCCGCATAAAGCTCGGCGAGCGGAATGCGGCGGCGGCCGGCCGGGCCGGCGATCTCGATCTCCGCGCCGAGCACCATCAAGGCCGGCGCGAGATCGCCGCTGAAGGCGGCGTGGCAGCGCTGGCCCTGCGGCGCGACATGGCAGGTGTCGCCGCGATGCTTGAGGCAATAGCGGTTGGACCGCCGCCACCATTCGCTCTGATTGTAATAGATGCAGCGGGTGTCGAGGCAGAGATTGCCGCCGACCGTCGCCATGCTGCGATGGGCGGGCCCGGCGATCGCTTCGGCGGCCTCGGCCGCGGCGCGATAGCGTGCGCGGATGCCGGGGTCGCCGGCAAGGCGCGCAAGCGTCACGCCCGTGCCGATGCGCGCGCCGGCGTCCGTGATCTCGAATTCGTTGAGCACGTCGAGCCCGGTGAGGTCGATCAGGAGGTCGGGCCGCCGAATGCCACGCCGCATGTTGACCATCAGGTCGGTGCCGCCAGCGATGTAGCGGCTCTCGGCGTTCGCGGCGCACAGCGCGATCGCGGCTTCGATATCGCGCGGGCGCGTCACTTGGAACGGCGCAAGCTCGGTCATGACGCGACCTTTCGCATGGCGTCGCGGCGCGCCTTGCGCCGCCGCTCGACGAGCGCTTCGACCACGCGCTCCGGCGTCACCGGCAACTCGTCGAGGTCGATGCCGACCGCATTGG
>DASUPI010000314.1:0-7519 GCA_036281135.1 Rhodoplanes sp.
CGTCGCGGCCTCGGCGATCCCTTCGGCGTCGCGGTCGTCGTTCTTCTGCGCCTTGACATAGGGACGAACATATTCCGTCGACATCAGCCGCACATCGTGTCCGCGGGCGGCGAACAGCCGGCCAAGATGATGGACCCCACAGCAGCTGCAGGCTGACGCCGTTCTATGAACTTCGATCTAAGCGACGAGCAACGGCAGATTCAAGAAACCTTCGCACGTTTCTGCGATGAGCGGATTATCCCGCAGGCCGCAGCGATCGACGAAGCGCATACCTACCCGCGTGCTCTATTCAGCGAACTCGGCACCCTCGGTTTTTTCGGTATGCGGTATCCCGCATCCGTGGGGGGCTCGCGGTCGATCTGGTGACGCTTTGCCTTGCACTCGAAGAGATCGCGCGCGGCTCAATGTCACTCGCCGGTTGCGTCACGATGCAATCGTGTCCGCGACATGGACGAGTATTTCGCCGATCTGTCCGCGCTCGGCGCCGCCTGTCGCAAAATCTTGGGTCGGCGCGCCACGGCCGTGGTCGAGGACAACCGGCTGGTCGAGCCGCTGGCGGTTTGAAATCGAGGGCGACCGTGCTGCGTGATCAGCGTCGCTTCCCTGGGAGACACCAATGTCAACCCAGCAGGTTCGGCAGCCACGTCGCGATCGCCGGAACTACGATGATGACGGCCAGCAACACGAGGCTCATTGCGACATAGGGCACGACGGCGCGAAAAATGTGCGCCATCGTGACCTCCTTCGGAGCGACGCCCTTCATCGTCATCAGCAGAAGTCCGTGCGGGGGCAACAGCAGGCCGAGCTGCATGCAGATCAGGTAGAGGACACCGAACCAGATCAAGTCGATGTCGAGGCGCTGAACGATCGGCATGAAGACCGGCAAGGTGATAAGCATCATGCTGACCTGGTCAACAAAGATACCGAGAAAAATTAGCAGCAGCAGCATTCCGGCCAGGATGGCAAAGGGCGTCAGCCCGCCATCGAGGATGGTTGAAACGATGCCTGCAGTCGATCCCGAAAAGCTTAAGATTTGCGAGAAGGTCGTAGCGCCGAGGATGATGAAGAGGATCATTGCCGAAATTTCGACGGTGCCGCGCAATGATTTGAGTAGCGCCTCGAAACTCAAGGCGCGACAGGCCGCCGCCAGCGCCATCGTGGCGAGCGCGCCGAGCGCGGCCGACTCCGTCGGTGTCGCAATGCCGCCCGACATCGCGCCGATGACCACCACGAAGATCGACACGAGCGGAAGGACATAGAGGACGAGCGGCTCGTATCTCGCCCACCCCGACCTTTCCTCGATAGCTGTCGCCGGCGCCAACGTAGGATTCGCTTTGGCGCGGACGACGATGTAGCTCACGAATGCAACGCTCAACATCAGGCCGGGGACAACGCCGCCAATCAACAGCTTCGAAATCGAGATCCCGGAGAGGCTGCCGAGGAGCACGGTGAGGGCGGACGGCGGGATGAGCATATCCACCGCGCCGATCGCCATGATCGGCCCTGTCGCCATGACCGGATTGTACCCGCGCGACAGCATGACCGGCAGCATCAGCGACCCGAGCATGGCGGTCGTCGCGATCGTCGAGCCTGAAATGGCCGAGAAGACCGTGCCTGCGACCACCGCTACGACCGCCAGCCGTCCCGGGACCTGACGAACCAAGCGCTCGATTCCGTTGATCACCTTCAGGGCCAGCCCGGTATGGAAGAGAATCTCGCCCATCAACACGAAAAGCGGAATTGGCGTCAGCGAGAAATTGATCACCGCGGCAGCGCTGTTCCTGAGCATCTGACTTAAGCCCGCATCGCCGCCGAGAAACAGCATCGCCCCCACAATATTGATCGCCATGAAGGAGAAGGCGACGGGCATCCCGATGAATAGAAGGATTGTCGAACCGCCGAGAAGCAGCAGGGACGCGAGCTGCCAAGACATATGTCCCCCTACACCCAAAGCTACGAAGCGGATACCGCGTCGTCGCGCGGACGTCGCTCGGCCAGAGCAAGACGATGCATGCGAAAGAGAAACTCGAAGCTGAGCAGCACAAAGGTCGGCGCCATCGGCGCAAGCAGCCACCATTCCGGCATGGTCAGCGTCTTGATCGAAAGCGCGCCGCTCGCGAAGCTTGCCGCCGCGACACGGGCTCCATACCAGACGAAGTAGAGGCAGCAGATCACGCCAAGAATGTCGCTGACCCATTCGAGCAGCCACCCGACCTTGGCGGGCAGCACGCGCAGCACGATATCGACACGGATGTGTTGCCCCTGCCGCAACAATCCGGGCGCCGCAAGCAGTGTCAAGAGGTAGATGATATCCTCGGATATCTCATTGCTCGCCGCGATGCCACCCAGACCGATATTGCGCAGGAGCACATCGGCACCGATCAGCAATGTCATTATCAGCAGCAGGAGGCAGGCCAGCAACAGTAAGGCTTCGAGCAGGCATCCATACCAGTGGGACAGTCTCGCCATATCGCCCGCCCAGTCGGTCGGCAAACCGCGCTAATTGCCCTTGGCGAAGAATTCCTTCAATTTTGGTCCGTGTTGCGGGCTCTGGCGGATAATCCCGGCCCAGCCGGCTTCGTAGGCTTTGTCGCGATACGACTTTCCGACGGCGCCGTCGAGCTTGATCGTCTGAATGCCGGCGTCGGCCTGACGTTTGGTGTCCTTGGCGTTCTCTCCGGCGAAAATCGCCACCGCGTCTGCTTCCGCTTGCTCTCCTGCCTTGCGCAGAATATCGCGTTGCGCGTCGGTGAGCTTGTCCCAGGTGGATTTGTTCACGAGGATCGACACCTCGGCCGAATAGAAGCCGGGATCGACACGATATTTTGTTTTCTCGTGCCACCCGAGGTCGAAGATGCCGGTAATCGGCCATCCGTATCCGTCGACAACGCCTCGCTCCAGAGCCGTATAGACTTCGCCGGGCGCCGTCTGAACCACCGTTGCTCCGAGCGTTTGGAAAAAATCGCGGTAGACCGGCGTAATGCGAAGCTTGAGGCCGGCAAGATCGGCACTCGATATCGGCTTGTTGAGATAGAGGTGAAATGAATTTCCATCGACGTGCCGCGCGAGGAAAATCGCATTCATCTTTTCGGCATAGAGTTGCGCCATGTAGTCATAGCCGCCGTTCTTGCGCAGCTCGGACATCGGCCGCTCTGTCAGCTTCCAGGAGTCGGCTTCGGGCATCACGTTGGTGTAAAAAGCTCCGGTTGAATTCGCGACATCGATCACGCCGGATTTGAGCGCGTTACCGATTTCAAACGGCGGCATGGCCTTCGGTCCACCGATGTAGTTGATCTGAAGGACGCCCTTGCCCTCCCGATTCACGCGCTCGATGAAAAGCTCAAAGCCGCGCGAATAGGTGGTCTTTTCGGCGAAGGCCGAAACGGCGCGCAAGGTGACTTCCTGAGCGGAGGCCGTCGCTGCCGCCAGCACAGCAACCAAGCCGGCGATGAATGCCGAGCGCATGTTCGACCCCTCCGAAATGACTGGATTGGCTGTCGGCGATATCTTCTTTGGAATATAATCGTGCGGCGGCAGGTTAAGTCAATCGCGGCAAGCCGTAGCAAAAGGACGCTCATGGCGGAACGGTCTTTCAAGGGCGAGGTTGCGAAGCTTCGGCTCGGCGAGGGCCAAGAATTCCGCGGCGAAGGCATTCTCGCTGTCACCAAGGCGCTGCTGCAGTCCGGCGTGTCATACGTCTCGGGCTATCAAGGCGCGCCGATCTCCCATCTCGTCGATGTGCTCGCCGACGCACACGACGTGCTCCAAGATCTCGGCATCCGTTTCGAGGCGAGCGCAAACGAGGCCGCGGCCGCGGCCACGCTCGCCGCCTCGATCAACTATCCGCTGCGCGGCGCGGCGACCTTCAAGGCGCCGGTCGGCACCAACGTCGCCTCCGACGCGCTCGCCAACTTGGCATCGAGCGGCGTGACCGGCGGTGCCCTCATTATCGTGGGCGAGGACTATGGCGAAGGCTCCTCGATCATGCAGGAGCGTAGCCACGCCTTCGCGATGAAGTCGCAAATCTGGCTCATCGACCCGCGCCCGAACCTGCCCTCGATCGTAACGGCGGTGGAAAGGGGCTTCGGAGGCATCGAACACGCCTGTGATGCTGGAGCTGCGCATTCGCGCCTGCCACGTCTATGGCAGCTTCGTTGCCCGCGACAATGCGCGGCCGGACTTTACGCTGAAGGACGCGCTCGAGCGCCCCGTGCGCGACGCCAACCGAATCGTGCTGCCGCCCGCGAGCTACCAGCAGGAAAGGGACAAGATAGAGAAGCGCTGGCCGGCCGCCGTGCGCTTCATCCAAGAGCAAAGTCTCAATGAGTTCTTCGATGGCGACGCGGGCGACATCGGCATCGTCATGCAAGGCGGCATGTACAATTCGCTGCTGCGCGCGCTCGGAGTGCTCGGGCTTGCCGACGTGTTCGGCAAAAGCCGCGTCCCGCTCTACGTTCTCAATGTCACCTATCCGCTGATCGATGCCGAGTTCGCCCGCTTCTGCACCGGCAAGAAGGCGATCCTCATCGTCGAAGAGGGTCAGCCGGAATTCATTGAGCAGACCGTCAATACGATCCTGCGGCGCGCGGACATTGAGACCCGCATCGAGGGCAAGAGCATGCTGCCGATGGCGGGCGAATATACCGGCGGCGTGATGAAGGAGGGCTTGCGGAAATTCGTCGCGGCCTATCGGCCCGATCTCCTCGGTGAGGGACGCGCGCAAGTCGGATCGACCTTGGCGTCCGATCGTGCCGCCAAGGCGCAGCAAGCGATCGCGGGAAAGGTGCACGGCCGTCCGCCTTCGTTCTGCACCGGCTGTCCCGAACGGCCAATCTTCACCGCGATGAAGCTGGTGGAGCGCGAGCTCGGTCCCCACCACGTGAGCTGCGACATTGGCTGCCACCTGTTTTCGATCCTGCCGCCGTTTGACATCGGCAATTCTACCATGGGCTACGGCTTGGGCGGCGCGGGCGCGGCTGCACTCAACGCGGCGGCGGGCAAGCGTGCCATCGCGCTCGTGGGCGACGGCGGATTCTGGCACAACGGGCTCGTCTCGAGCCTCGGCAACGCCGTCTTCAACAAGAGCGACAATGTCATGATCGTGGTCGACAACGGCTATTCGGCCGCGACCGGCGGACAGGATGTGCTCTCCTCCGCCGCCGACAACCGCATGCGGTCGACCAGACATTCGATCGAGAAGGCCGCGCGCGGCGTCGGCGTCGACTGGGTGCGAACGCTCACGCGCACCTATGAGGTCGCCAAGATGCGGGACACCCTCAAGGAAGCGCTGACCACCTCGGTGAAGGGGCCGAAGGTCATCATCGCCCAGTCCGAATGCATGCTGAACAAGCAGCGGCGCGAACGCCCGCTGGTTCGCAAGCGCGTGGAGGGCGGCGAACGCGTCGTGCGCGATCGCTTCGGCGTCGATCCCGACACCTGCACCGGAGATCATTCCTGCATCCGGCTTTCGGGCTGCCCTTCGCTGACGCTCGCGCCCAATCCCGATCCGCTGCGGCGCGACCCAGTGACCAAGGTGATCAATTCCTGCGTCGGCTGCGGGCTGTGCGGCGAGGTCGCGCACGCGGCGGTGCTCTGCCCCTCGTTCTATCGCGCCTCGATCATCGCCAATCCCACCGGGTGGGACCGGTTGAAGCAAACGGTGCGCGGCGCAGTCATCGGCTGGCTGCAGCGGCGGATCGACCGGCGCCTCGCCGTTGCTTGACGACTGATATGGACGCACAGGTCACCAGGCTGCGGCCGATCACCATCGCCGTGGTTGCGCTCGGCGGCGAGGGCGGCGGCGTGCTCGCCGACTGGATCGTCGATCTTGCCCAACATGGCGGCTATCTCGCGCAGGCGACCTCGGTGCCGGGCGTGGCGCAGCGCACCGGCGCCACCATCTACTACGTCGAGCTGTTTCCCAAAGCGGCCGCGCAGGCTGCCGGGCGCGAGCCGGTGCTCGCCTTGATGCCGGTTCCCGGCGACGTCGATGTGGTACTCGCCTCCGAACTGATGGAGGCGGCCCGCGCGGTCGAGCGCGGCTTTGTCACCCCCGACAAGACCCTGCTCATCGCCTCCACCCATCGCGTCTTCACTATGACCGAGAAGATCGCGCTAGCCGACGGCCGCGCGGACGCGGCGGCGCTGCTCGCGGCCTGCCGCGACGCCGCGCGGGAGCTCGTGGCGTTCGACATGGCGGCGCTCGCGGATGCGACCGGCAGCGTCTTGAGCGCGGTGCTGTTCGGCGCGCTCGCGGGTTCCGGCGCGCTCCCCTTCCCGCGCGCGGCATTCGAGGTGGCGATCCGCCGGGGACAAGTCGGCGTCAACAGCAGCCTCGCCGCCTTCGGCACCGGCTTCGATGCAGCGCACACCCGCATTACCGCCATTCCCGCGGCCGCAGCGATTGGCGCGGCCGATGATCATGCATCTCCGTGCATCCGTGAATTACTCGTCGAAGCCCGACGCGACTATTCGGGGGAGGCGCAGCAGGTCGTCGCCGCGGCGATCGAGCGGCTCAACGACTACCAGGACACCGAATACGCCAAAGATTTCCTTGCACGACTGCGGCGCTTCCAGGAGATCGAGCAGCAATGGGGCGATGGCTCCGGCCGGCTGCTGGCCGAAACCGCGCGGCAGCTCGCGCTCGGCATGGCCTACGAGGATACGATCCGCGTGGCGGACCTCAAGATTCGATCGAGTCGCTTCGCCCGAGTGCGCGAAGAGATGCAAATCGAGGACGGCCAAATCCTCGAGATCGCCGAATTCTTTCATCCGCGCCCGCAAGAAATCGCCGACACATTCCCGCCTTCGCTGGGACGCTGGCTCCTGCGCTCCGGCTGGGCGCTCGGATTGGTGGAACGCGCCACGCGCAAGGGAAAGATCGTCAAGACGACAGCGATTAGCGGCTTCCTGCTGCTTTATGCCTTGTCGAAACTCAAACCATTCCGCCGCCGCTCGCTTCGCTTTGCCGCGGAGCAGGCCGCGCTCGCGCCTTGGCTCGACCTGGTCGCGCAGACCACGCGCTCCAATTACGCGCTCGCCCTGCAAGTCGCGCGCCTGCGAAGCCTAGTGAAGGGCTATGGCGATACCCATGAGCGCGGGCGTGTCAAGTTCGAAAAGCTCTGCGCACTCCTCCCCCGCTTGGGCGATTGCGGCGATTCGGCCGCGCTGCTCGAGAGCCTGATCAAGGCCGCGCTCGCCGACGAAGAGGGCCAGGCATTGGACAAGGCCGTAGCCAATCTCATGCCGCTGCCGAACAGCAGTTCTGCATCCCGCACAGAGTTTCGGGCTCACAGCTCTGGCGCTTCCCGACCCGATGAGCGAAGCTGGATGTGACCGACTTGGTGACGGGTGGGGCATCGGCTCGTGCAACAAGAGCAGACAATGAGGTTCGGTGGATTCTGACGCGAAGTGCAACGCCCTCCATCGCCTTGCTTCATCGGCAAATTCATCGGTAAAAAAGCGTTCCCGTTTCAAATCCCCAGCTTCCACCCGACTTTGAGGGCAAGCAGTCGGCTTG
>DASUPI010000315.1:0-14621 GCA_036281135.1 Rhodoplanes sp.
GTTGCGCTCCATGCTCGCCGACCTCTCCCCACCGGGGAGAGGTGAATATCGCCTTATTTCGCCTATCGTTGTTAGCTCGCCGCTGCGGCGCGGCGGGCGGCGGCGATCTGCGTCAATTGCTGCAGATAGGCGATCTTGTCGTCGACCGTGCGTTGGATATGGGCGACCTGCTCGTCGCTGAGATGGCGGTACTTCCCGATCAGCTTGAGATAATTGCCGATCGGCTCGGGTTTCTCCACCGGATGCGTGAATCGCAGGCCGCCGACCGGATCATACTCCCACAGCGCGATGAAATTGGTGCGCACCTGCATGCGGCAGACTTCCGTCGTCATGCTGGAGGGAAAGCGCCAGCCGGTCGGGCAGGGGGCATAGACATGCAGATAGGCCATGCCGGTCTGGGCCACCTCGATCGCCTTGGCGAGCTTCGCGTATAGTCCGCGAGAAACGCCGTCGAGGCGGTCGCGACATAGGAACAGTTGTGCATGGTCATGATCAGGGGCAGGTTCTTCGCCTCGGTGCGCTTGCCATGCAGCTCGCCGCCGACCGGCGTCGTCGTCGTCCATGAGCCGTAGGGCGTCACGCCCGACGACTGCATGCCCGTGGTCATGTAGCCTTCGTTGTCGACGCAGATGAACAGGATCGGATCGTTGCGCTCCGCCGCGCCGGAGACCGACTGGAAGCCCGCATCGGAGGTGCCCCCGTCGCCCGCGAGCGCGACCGCGGTGACCTTGCGGCCCACCCGGTCGTACTGTTTTTTCACGCCGGCCAGCATGGTCGCCGTGTTGGTGAGCAGCGAATGGAAGATCGGCACCTTCGCGCCGGTCTGCCCATTGTAGCCGACCGTGCCCATGCCGGGAATACAGCCGGGCGGCGCGGCGACCACCGCCTCCGGCCCGACCACGCGCATCGTGTGTCTGATCAGAAGCTCGGAATTGCAGCCGTGGCACGCGGCAAGCCCGCGGCAGAACAGGTCCTCCTTCTCGGCGAAGGCGTTGAATATCTGCGCCTCCGTCCGGTATTCGAGCGCGCCGCTCGGGCATGCTTCAACGCAGGCCGGCTCGCCGTCGCACAGATCGCATTTCGTGACATGGCCGATCTCGGCCTCGTAGACGATGCGGGCATAGGCGCAGCCGGCCGTGCACAACAGGCAATTGACGCACGTCTCCTCCGCCCAGTCGATCACGCCCGTGTCGCCGTTCTTGGCCAGCGCGCCGGACGGACAGTCCATCACGCAGATCGGGTCGGCGCATTGCCGGCAAAGCGCGAGCTCGAAGCCGCCGCCCGCTGCCGCGGGCATGATGCGGATGCGCGAATGCGCGAGTTCGGACGATCCCGACTTCGCCTGCGTGCAGGCGATCACGCAGTCGCCGCAGCCGTCGCAGCGGCCGGCGCGAAACTGCACGGTGCTGAAGCAGGTCCCCATCGCGCTCTCCTCGAGCATTTTCCGGCGAAGTGGCTGCGGGTTCGCCGCAGAAAATGTGACCACGTAAGAACTCGCTCTAGCGCCACAGCCGCGACATCAATTGACGCCCCGTCGTCCGCGGGTCGGCGATGAACGCGCTCCTGACGGCCGACAGATCGGTGCCCCTGCGAATGAGCTGCCACATGATGCCCGCATCGACGAAATCATTGATGGTGGCGATGCCGAACAGCTGGCCGTTCTTGAGGACGATGCGGCGGCAGACGCCGTTCTGTTCGTCGCCCCTCTCCTCGATCTCGCATCCGATGCCCGCCTTGCCGATGCCGACCGAGATCGCCTGCTGGCCGAAGAAGCTGTAGGTGTTGAGCGGCACCGCGCCCGGAAACGGCGCGAGGCCGGTATCGTCAGCCATGTCGAGCCCGGCGATGCGGCCCTGTTCGACCGCATTCGGCAGAATGCCGTTGACGACCTTTTCGCCCCAAAGGCCACGCGCCTGTGCCACGTCGCCGGCCGCCCAGATGTTCGGCAGGTTCGTGCGCATGCGGTCATCGACGAGGATGCCGACATCCACGTCGATTCCCGATCCATCGAGAAAGCCGATATTGGGCTTGACCCCGGTGCACACCAGCAAGAGGTCGGCGACGATGGTGCGCCCGTCGTCGAGCGTGGCGATGCAGCGGTCGACCAGCCCGTCGACCTTGGCGAGCGTCCGGCCCAGCACCATGCGCACGCCGTTGCGCGCGAAAGTCCCCTCGATGATGGTTGATGCGCGCGGTTCGAAATAGGCGGACAGCACTGATCACTGAAAAGCTTGTAACTGCAGAGCAAAGACACAGTCGAGAGCAGCAGTAGGGCGCGACTTAGAAAAGAAACGCCCGCCGGAGGGGGCGGGCGTCTTATCTCTGAGAATTGGTGCCGCCGGATCACCCCGCAGGCTGCGGCTCGATCCCGCCGGCCCCCGGCGTATCGGGACGCGGGCGCGGCTTGCCGGCCGTCGGCACCGCAGAGCCGCGCGGCGTGGTCGGCTCGATCACCGATTCACGCATCGGCCGCTTGCCGCCGAGCAGTTCCTTGATCTCGTCGCCGGTCAGCGTCTCGAACTCGAGCAGACCTCTTGCGAGCGTCTCCAGTTCGTTGCGCTTTTCGGTGAGGATGTGGTTCGCCTCCTGATAGCCATCCTCGACCAGCCGCCGGATCTCGGAGTCGATCTTCTGCGCGGTCGCTTCCGAGATGTTCTGCTGGCGCGAGACCGAATAGCCGAGGAACACTTCTTCCTGGTTCTCGCCATAGGCGACCGCGCCGAGCTCGTCGGACAGGCCCCAGCGCGTGACCATCATGCGGGCGAGCTTGGTCGCCTGCTCGATGTCGGAGGCGGCGCCGGAGGTGACCTTTTCGCGGCCGAACACCAGTTCTTCGGCGACGCGCCCACCCATCATGATGGCGAGGCGCGAGGTCATCTGCTCGCGGCTCATCGAGAGCTTGTCGCGTTCGGGAAGCTGCATCACCATGCCGAGCGCACGACCACGCGGAATGATGGTCGCCTTGTGCACTGGGTCGGTCGCCTTGACGTTGAGCGCGACGATGGCGTGACCGCCCTCGTGATAGGCGGTGAGCATCTTCTCTTCTTCGGTCATGACGAGCGACTTGCGCTCGGCCCCCATCATCACCTTGTCCTTGGCGTCTTCGAACTCGATCTGGGTGACCATGCGCTTGTTGCGCCGGGCCGCCATCAAGGCCGCCTCGTTGACCAGGTTCATCAAATCCGCGCCGGAGAAGCCGGGGGTTCCGCGCGCGACGATCTTGAGATTGACGTCGGGCGCCAGCGGCACTTTGCGCACGTGGACTTTCAGGATCTGCTCGCGGCCGACCACGTCCGGATTCGGCACGACCACCTGGCGGTCGAAGCGGCCGGGGCGCAACAGCGCCGGGTCGAGCACGTCGGGCCGGTTGGTGGCGGCGATCAGGATAATGCCTTCGTTCGCCTCGAAGCCGTCCATCTCGACGAGCAGCTGGTTCAGCGTCTGCTCGCGCTCGTCGTTGCCGCCGCCGAGGCCGGCGCCACGATGGCGACCGACTGCATCGATTTCGTCGATGAAGATGATGCAGGGCGCGTTCTTCTTCGCCTGCTCGAACATGTCGCGCACGCGCGACGCGCCGACGCCGACGAACATCTCGACGAAGTCGGAGCCGGAAATGGTGAAGAACGGCACGTTCGCCTCGCCGGCGATCGCCCGCGCAAGCAGCGTCTTGCCGGTGCCGGGCGGACCGACCAAGAGCACGCCGCGCGGAATGCGCCCGCCGAGCCGCTGGAACTTGCCGGGATCGCGCAGGAACTCGACGATCTCCTGCAGGTCCTGCTTGGCCTCGTCGACGCCGGCGACGTCCTCGAAGGTGACGCGGCCGTGCGCCTCGGTCAAAAGCTTCGCCCGCGACTTGCCGAAGCCGAGCGCCTTGCCGCCCGCTCCCTGCATTTGCCGCGATAGAAAAATCCACACGCCGATCAGTGCGATGAAGGGCAGCCACGACACCAGGAGCGACACGAACCAGGGAACATTGTCCTGCTGCGGTCGCGCGGTGATCGACACGCCCTTGCTGTACAGCTTTTGCACGAGACCGGGATCGTTCGGCGCATAGGTATTGAAGTTGCGCCCGTCGGTGAAGCTGCCGTGGATTTCCGGCCCCTGGATCACGACGTCGCGTACGCGGCCCTGATCGACCTCGGTCAAGAGCTGCGAGAACGAGATGTCCTGGGAGACGGTCCGTTGGCCCGGGTTCTGGAACAGCGTGAACAGTGCCAGCAGCAACAAGACGATGATCACCCAGAGGGCGAAGTTGCGCAGATTGGCATTCATCTCGCGTTCCTCATGGCCCCGGGTCGGCATGCATTGTCAGGAAGTCCAAGCTCCCCTCCGCGGTCATTGTTGTCCACAATGTAGGGCGCACCTTCCCTCCTGCCAAGGATAACCGGCCAAATGAGGCTATTTGCCGACGCTTGGTGAATGTGGTGAATGGGTTAAGCCTCTGGCCGAGGCATATTCTCGCGGCGGGCGCTGCGCGCTTTGCGGCGTGGCGGCGCGCGTCCGACGGTAAGCCGGTCGCCGGCAAGCGTGATCACGGCGCCGGCTAGCGTGCGTCGAAAGCGCTCAGAGGAGCGCGCATAAAGGTGCGCCGCCACCGCTTGCTCACACGCCTCCAGCTTCGCAAGCTCGATATCTCCTTCGTCGCCGGTGATCGCGACGAGGCTGCCGAGCAAACGCAATCGGATTTCCGCCGGCGCTTTCGCCCAGTCGGCGGCGGCAAGCGAGATCGGCGCGTCGGCGCCGCGGCGCAGCGGCGCAAGCGCCGGCGCGGCAAGCGCTTCGGCCAATTGGTCGACCGCGGCTTCGATCGCTTCATTCGCCCGCCTCAACCGCGCAGCGAGCTGCGCGAGGCGGGCCGGCGTCAACCCTTCGTCCGCGAGCGCAGGCATGAATGCGCGAAAGCGGGCGCGGGCAAAGCGCGGATCGCGGTTTGACGGGTCCTCGGCAAAGGGAATCTTGGCCGCTTCCAGCGTCGCCATCAGCCGCGCCTTCGGGATCTCGAGAAACGGGCGGACGAGGAGCGCTCCTTCGTCATCCGCCCCCTCCCCAACTCTCCCCGGCAGGCGGGGGAGGAAGCGGAGCGCAGCGACGCGGGAGGGGGAATTGGATCGCCGGGTCAAGCCCGGCGATGACAATGGAAATACAGGGAGCGGAGAAACCCGCGCCATCGCGGCGAGCCCGGCGAGGCCGCTGCCGCGCGTGAGCCTGAACAGCACCGTCTCCGCCTGATCGTCCAGCGTGTGGGCGGTGAGGACGTGGGCCTTGGCCCGCGCAGCCGCCGCGGCGAGCAGGCGGTAGCGCGCCGCGCGTGCGGCCTCCTGCAGGCGGGTTTCCGGCTTGGGCCCGGTCCAGCGCAAAGTGCGGTGGGCGACGCCGAGCGAGGCGGCGAGCCGTTTCGCGGCGGCCGCTTCGCGGCGCGCCTCCGGCTGCAGCCCGTGATCGATCGTGACCGCGAGCAGAGACGGTCCGTCGCGCAGCTTGGCGCGCCAGCGCGCGATGAGCAGGAGCAGAGCGGTTGAATCGGGCCCGCCTGAGACCGCGAGCACCAGAGCCTTGCAGGTGGCAAGATCGGCGAACAGGGCGGCCGTTTCCGCGTCGGTGACCGGAAGCCGCTCGTCAGCAGCCGACACGTTTCTGTTCCCGCTCGACCGTCTGTTTCACGGTGGCGGAGACGCGCGGATATTTCCGGCCGACCTCGGCGAAGGCCCCGCAGGCGAGGTCCTTTTCCTTGAGTGCGGCGAGCGACTGGCCGAGCCGCATCAGCGCCTCCGGCGCGCGCGGGCTCTTGTCGTAGCTCCTCGTCACCGCAAGGAAGGCGTCGGCGGCATCGCGATAGCTCTGCCGCTGGAACAGGCTTTCGCCCAGCCCGTATTGGGCATCGGCGGCGAGGCGGTCGCTCGGATATTTACGCAGAAAGTCGCGGAAGCTCTGATCGGCCAGCGCGTAATCGCGGCGCACCAGGTAGCCATAGGCGAGGTCGTATTCGTCGCGCGGCGACTGCGAGGGCGGAAGCGTCGCCATCTGCGCGCCGGTCGCATTCGAATTGCGCGGCGGCGGAGGCGGCAGGCCGTCGCCTGCATAGCCGGGCTCGCCGGCCGGCTGGCGCGCGGGCGATCCCGCCTCGGCGCCCCCGCCCGAGGCCTAGATCGCGCCGAGCGGACGCGGCACGCCGGGCGCGTTCGGACTTTGCGACGGATCGAATGCGTCAGAGCGGCGGCCGGACGGATTGGGTTGCTGCAGGGGCGGCTGCAGCGGGGCGGGCTCCGAGGGCGGCGGCAGGTAGCCTTGCGATGACGGCGGCGGGGCGTAGGGCTGTTGCTGCGGCTGTTGCTGCGGCTGCGGCGCCGGCGGCTGCGCGATCGGACCCGGCGGCGGCGACCTGGATGAGCGCGCCCCGCCCGCGCTCTGGCCGCCCCCCTTGCCGCCCAGCTCCTTGAAGCGGAATTCGTTCTCCTCCTGCGTCCTGCGCAGAGAGGTCTCGATCTGCTGATTGCGGAACTGGAGCTGCTCGACCGCGCCAGTGAGCTGGCGCACCTGGTTTTCGAGTTGGTCGATCCGCACCAGGAGGTCGGTCGCCGTGACCTGCGCATGGGCGGGAAGCGCGCCAAGCGCGCCGAAAAGGAGCGTCGTCGCGAGCGCGCGCTTAAGGCCGAGGCGGGTCATGTCGTTCGCAGGCCAAGTAAGACATCATGGGCTCAGGATAGCGATGGCGCAGCCTAAGTCCAAATTGTGACAGGCTGCAGGAATTCCACTTCGTGATTCCGGGACAGTCCGGAACGCCGGGCCGGAATCCTATGCCGGTCTCGCGCGGTGGAGTCCGCGCTCGCCTCGCGCGACGCCTGGTATCAACGCGAGCCCCTCACGAACTCGCGTTGAGCAAGGTCACCGCGCGGCGGTTCTGCGACCAGCAGGATATGTCGTTGCACACCGCCACCGGGCGCTCCTTGCCATAGGAGATCGTGCGCATGCGCGACGGATCGATCCCACGCGAGGCGAGATAGTCGCGGGCGACCTGCGAGCGCTTGGCGCCCAGCGCGATATTGTATTCGCGCGTCCCGCGCTCGTCGGCATGGCCTTCGATGGTAAAAGCGTAGCGATTGTAGTGCTGCAGCCACTGCGCCTGCTTGTCGAGGGTGGCGCGCGCCTGGGGACTGAGTTCGGTCGAATCGGATTCGAAGAACACCCGGTCGCCGACATTGACGACGAAATCCTGCTGGCTCCCCGGCACCGCCGCGCCGGCAAGGCCTGCCTGATCTTCGCCCGGTTTGTTGGCGCAGCCGGCGATCATCAGCGCCCCCACCAACACACCTATGATCCTTGCACCCCGGATGAGACCCGCGATATTCGGCATCCCGGTCGGCTCCTTCTCGATTGCTTGGCGCGCCGGACGTGCCCCCCAGCCTCCGCCGCGCCTAACGATCTAGTCCCTGCTTGGTTAAGCGAAGGTTCCGTAAACCTTGACAAGGCATTGGCGCACTTCGATGCGGCGCGAAATCGGCCGAAACCATTTGGAATGGTTAATGAAGTGGAAACGCGGCGGGATCGCGGCTGGAGCCGCTTGCCGCCGCAGATGGGGCGTTGACCGTGCCTTTTCGGCAACGCGCCCGTCCGGTAATCCGCTTCCTCATCCCAACAGCCGACTCTCCGGACGACAGAATCATAATCCGGGGTGATCCGCGAGCGCTTTTTGTGCGTTCCGCCGCGCGCCCGCGCCGCAGCGGTATTAATGTAGTGTAAGCGGCGCGGGCGCGGGCGTTTAGCGCACGCACATATTGTTTCGTTTTTTGATCCAATAGCATGCCGCCGCGCGGCACTTGGCTCACAAGTAGCACGTGCTCAGCGGCGATGGGATCGCTCAATGAGGGGCACTGAGATTGAAAACAATCGAGCTGAATGCAAAATGGGGAAGAATCATGAAGACTCCGCTGTTGGGTATCATTATCGGCGTAGCCGTCGCGGCGGTCGGCCTGACCTCCTATGAGGCTTTTGGGCAAGTTGCGAAGCGAGCAAAGGGTGCGCCGACGGTCAGCTTCAAGGAGGACGTGCTGCCGATCTTTAAGGGGCGCTGCGTCGAGTGCCACGCCCCTGGCGGCAAGGGGTTCGAGGCAAGCGGCCTCAATTTGCAGGACTATCCCGGCGTAATGAAGGGCACCAAATTCGGGCCGATGGTGATTGCCGGCGATGCGCAAGGAAGCAGCCTGATGGCGCTGCTCGACTGGCGGGTCGCCCCGCAGATTCGCATGCCGCACGGGACGAAAAAGCTCTCCACTTGTGATCGCGACGCAATCAGGCGCTGGATCCAGGAGGGCGCGCTCAACAACTGACGCAAGACGAGGTGAGGCATGGCGGGGGCTCGGCCGCGCTCGCAGCGGCGCGAAACGGGTCAGCCGGAAAGCGCGCGCAGCGCCGGCGGTTTCGCCGCCGAGATCGGCCGGATGGTGCGACTTGGTCGCGCGAAGCGCGGCATCAGCCGGCGTCAGCTCGCGGCCGATTCGGGGATTTCCGAGCGCTACCTGGCGCAAATCGAGGGCGGCCACGGGAATCCCTCCGTCAATGTGTTGAAATCGATCGCTGACGCCATCGCCGTGCCGGTCTTCGAACTTCTGCCCCGCACCGGCTTAGGCAACTCTGCCATTGACAGGGTCCATGACCTGCTCGCCCGCCTTCCCGCGACCGAGCTTCCTGCGATCGCAGCGGCAATGGAGGAGCGGCTCGGCTCGGCCGCCGACCGCGGCCGGCGTATTGCTCTGGTCGGCCTTCGGGGAGCGGGAAAATCGACCCTCGGGCGGAAACTCGCCGAGCACCTCGGCGTCCCGTTCCTCGAGTTGAACCGGGTGATCGAGCAGAACCACGGGGCGAGCGTCGCCGTGCTGATTGAACTGTCCGGCCTCGCCACCTTTCGCAAATACGAGCACGAGTGCCTGCAACGTGTCATTGCCGAGCACGATGCCGCCGTTATCGCGACCGCCGGGGGGATCGTCGCCAACCCGCAGACCTACGAACTGCTGCTCCGCCGCACGCATGCCATCTGGATCAAGGCGCGGCCGGAGGAGCACATGGCGCGGGTGATCGCCCAAGGCGATTTCCGCCCGATGGCGCACAACCGGGAAGCGATGGGCGATCTCGTCGCGATCCTCGATGCGCGCAGCGCCGACTATTCCCGCGCGGAATCGCAACTCGACACTTCCGGATGCTCGGTCGAACAAAGCCTTGCCGACCTGGTGCAGCTCGTCGCGCCCTATGCGCGCGCGCCCTGACGGAGCGCCACCGACAAACTGCGCGTGCCCTTAACGAGGAACGGACGCCGGGTCTGTGCCGAGAGGGTGACGGAACGCCACAGGCCTGACCCGATCACAACCGCGTTAAGTGGGCTCCGGCGCATTGCCAGACAGTGAATTATATTGCATATAAGTCGCGCAAAAAAACCCGATGGCGACGTGCTTACATGTCCTTGCTGCACTATAGTTCATGAACCTGGGAAGGTCGTGATTGCGGCCGAGCATCGCGCGGCGGAAGCGAGCTGAATGAGGCAGGCGGAACGCACGCACGCGCGTAACGATTCTGAAGAGGTGATGGTCATAGGTCGCGGTGGCCGCGCAATCGCGGCGCGCCGCTGGCTGCGGAGGAGAGCCGGATGGCGCAGGCCGAACGCAAGCTCGCGAATGGCGCGACGCGGGTCGATTTTTCGACCGACCCTTCGCGCTATCGCCACTGGAAGCTTTCGGTCGACGGCGAGATTGCGACCCTTCTCATGGATGTCGACGAGCAAGGCGGCTTGTTCGAGGGCTATGAATTGAAGCTCAACTCGTACGATCTCGGCGTCGACATCGAATTGGCCGATGCGCTCGAGCGCATCCGCTTCGAGCATCCCGGGGTGCGGGTGGTATTGCTTCGCTCGGGCAAGCCGCGCGTGTTCTGCGCCGGCGCCAATATCCGCATGCTGGCCGGCGCAAGCCACGCCCACAAGGTCAACTTCTGCAAGTTCACGAACGAAACGCGCAACGGTATCGAGGACGCGAGCGAATTTTCCGGCATCCACACGATCTGCGTGGTGACGGGATCATGCGCTGGCGGCGGTTACGAACTCGCGCTCGCGAGCGATCACATCATCCTGGTCGATGACGGGTCGTCGTCGGTCTCGCTTCCCGAGCTGCCGCTGCTCGCGGTGCTGCCGGGCACGGGCGGACTCACGCGGGTGACCGACAAGCGCAAGGTGCGGCGCGACTATGCCGACGTTTTCTGTACGACCGAGGAAGGCGTGAAGGGCAAGCGCGCGGCGGAATGGCGGCTCGTGGACGAAGTGCTGCCGCACACCAAGCTCGAATCCACGGTTGCCGAGCGGGTGCGCGCCTTCGCAGCAAAGTCGGAACGCCCGCCCGCGGCGACCGGGATCGCCCTTCCTGCGCTCGATCGCTCGATCGGGACCGATGCGCGCGGCTACAAATACCTGTCGGTCGAATGTGCGCGCTCGGAACGGACCGCCACCTTCAGCTTGCGCGGTCCGGACGCTCCGGCGCCTGCGTCGGCCGAGGAGATGGCAGCGCTTGGCGCGGCCTTTTGGCCGCTCGAACTTGCGCGCGAACTCGACGACGCAATTCTCGATCTGCGGTTCAACGAGCTCGACATCGCCGCGATTATCTTCAAGTCGGAAGGCGACTGCGCTTCCGTGCTCGCCTATGACGCCTTTCTTGATGCGCACATGGACCACTGGCTCGCCCGCGAGATCCGGCTCAAATGGAAGCGGCTGCTCAAGCGCGTCGACCTCACCTCGCGCACGCTGGTGACGCTGGTCGAGCCCGGATCATGCTTTGCCGGCACGCTTGCCGAACTCGTGTTCGCGGCCGACCGCTCCTACATGCTGGTCGGTCGCATGGAAGGCGACAATCGGCCGCCGCCGGCGCTTGTGCTCAGCAAAGAGAATTTCGGCGCCTATCCGATGTCGAACGGCATCACGCGCCTGGAGAGCCGGTTTCTCGGCGAGCCGGACTCGGTCGGCAAGGCGCAAGCGCGCATCGGCGACAGCCTCGATGCGGACGAGGCGGCGGAACTCGGCCTCGTCACCTTCGCGCTCGATGACATCGACTGGGAGGACGAGATTCGCGTATTTCTAGAGGAGCGCGCGAGCTTTTCCGCCGACGCGCTGACCGGCCTGGAGGCGAACCTGCGGTTTGCCGGACCGGAGACGATGGAATCGAAAATCTTCGCCCGGCTGACGGCCTGGCAGAACTGGATCTTCCAGCGGCCGAACGCGATCGGCGATGAAGGCGCGCTGCGCCTTTACGGCACCGGTCGCAAGCCGGCCTTCGATACGCGAAGGGTGTGACGGTGGCTCAAGCTAGCGGTCGCCCGACGGCGACGAGCTTTTACCTCTTCCTGTTGGGCCGAGGACAGATCTCGGGCCAGAAGCAGATCGCCGACGAGGAGTGGCTCGCCGGCGCGAAAGACGTTCCGCGTTCGCCGCGGGCGCGTTCGCCCGCCGCGCCGCCGTGCCAAAAAGACGTTGCGCGCTATGCGCACCGACCGAAGCCGACCTCGCCGCGAACAAAACAATAAGCAAGATCAGGAGCCCTTGATGGACATCGTGAACGTCGACTACTCGACCAAGATCCCGAACAATGTCGGCCTCACCGAGGACCGCCGGATCTTGCGCGCGCTCGAGAGTTGGCACCCCGGCTATCTCGACTGGTGGATGGACATGGGCCCCGAGGGGTTCCAGGAAAGCCTCGTCTATCTGCGCACCGCGGTCTCGGTCGACCCGAAAGGATGGGCGAAGTTCGATTACGTCCGCATGCCCGAATATCGGTGGGGCATTCTGCTCGCCCCGCAGGAGGAATCCCGCAAGGTCAATTTCGGCCAGCATCTCGGCGAGCAGGCCTGGCAGGAAGTGCCGGGGGAATACCGTGCGATGCTGCGCCGGCTGATCGTGATCCAGGGGGACACCGAGCCCGCTTCGGTCGAGCAGCAGCGCCATCTCGGCGCGACCGCGCCGTCGCTCTACGACATGCGCAACCTGTTCCAGGTCAATGTCGAGGAGGGGCGGCACCTGTGGGCGATGGTCTATCTCCTGCACAAGTATTTCGGCCGCGACGGACGCGACGAGGCGGAGGAACTGCTGCGCCGCCGCTCCGGCAGCGAGGACGCGCCGCGCATGCTCGGCGCGTTCAATGAGGAGACGCCGGATTGGCTGTCCTTCTTCATGTTCACCTTCTTCACCGACCGCGACGGCAAGATGCAGCTCGAGAGTCTCGCACAATCGGGCTTCGATCCGCTTTCGCGCACCTGCCGTTTCATGCTGACGGAGGAAGCCCATCACATGTTCGTCGGCGAGACCGGCGTCGGGCGCACCGTGCAGCGCACCTGCGAGGCGATGAAGCAGGCGGGCGTCGCCGATCCCTACGATATCGAGAAGGTGCGTTCGCTCGGGGTGATCGATCTGCCGACCATCCAGAACAAGCTGAACCTGCATTACACGCTGTCGCTCGACCTGTTCGGTTCCGAAGTGTCGACCAATGCGGCCAACGCATATAATGCCGGCCTGAAGGGCCGCTTCATGGAGACCAAGATCAACGACGATCACCGGCTCGAAAGCGCGACCTATCCCGTGCTCAAGATGGTCGACGGCGTCGTCAAGCGGGTCGACGAGCCGGCGCTCACCGCGCTCAACATGCGGCTGCGCGACGATTACACCGATGATTGCGCGCGCGGCGTCGATCGCTGGAACAAGATCATCGAGAAGACCGGCGTGCCGTTCCGCCTGGAGCTGCCGCATGTCGCCTTCCACCGGCAGATCGGCGAGTTCCGCAATGTGCATGCGACCCCGAAAGGGGAGGTGATCGACGACGCGGCCTGGGCGCGCGAGAAGGACAAATGGCTGCCGTCGAAGGCGGACGGCGATTTCATCGTTCAGTTGATGAAGCCGGTGTTGGAGTCGGGCAGGTTCGCGAACTGGATCGCGTCGCCCAAGGTCGGCATCGACAACAAGCCCGGCGACTTCGAATATGTGAAGATCGCCGCGTGACTGATCATCCCTCCCCCTTTGTGGGGAGGGTGGACGCCGCGCAGCGGCGGCCGGGTGGGGGCAAGTCGAAATCACCCCACCCCGGCACAGCTTGCGTTGCTCGTCGCGCCAACCCTCCCCATTCGAGGGGAGGGAAAATCATGAGTTGACCCATGGACGCTGTCACCGCCCCGACGCAGACCGAGCTGCGCAAGCAGCACCTGATCGACCCGGAAATCTGCATCCGCTGCAATACCTGCGAGGAGACCTGCCCGGTCGACGCGGTGACGCATGACAATGCCAACTATGTCGTCGACGCCTCGAAGTGCAACTTCTGCCTCGACTGCATCCAGCCCTGCCCGACTGGGGCGATCGACAATTGGCGCATTATCCTGCAGGCATACTCGCTCGAAGAGCAGTTCTCCTGGACCGAGCTGCCGCAGCAGGAGGAGATCTCGGTCGTGCCGACCGACGGATCGATCGAGGCGCTCGACCAGGAGGTCGATGCCTTGCTTGCCGAAGCCCATGCGGGCGCGGGCGGCAAGAGCCTTGCGCCTGCCTCCGCGACCAAACCGAGCGTCAATCTTAACTCCCGGGCGAAGCCGGCCATCGCGACCGTCAAGGGCAATTACCGGCTGACCGCGGCCGCCGCCGAAAGCGACATCCGGCATATCATTCTCGACTTCGGCGACACGCCGTTCCCGGTGCTCGAAGGCCAGAGCATCGGCATCGTGCCGCCCGGCCTCGACGCGGCGGGCAATCCGCATCACGTTCGGCTCTATTCCGTCGCGAGCGCGCGCGACGGCGAGAAGCCGCACACCAACAATCTAGCGCTGACGGTCAAGCGCGGACCGGGGGTCGGCTCGAACTATATCTGCGATCTGCAGAAGGGCGACAAGGTGGACGTGACCGGCCCGTTCGGCGCCACCTTCCTGATGCCGAATGATCCCGACGCCAACATCATCATGATCTGCACCGGCACCGGCTCTGCGCCGTTCCGCGGCTTCACCGAGCGCCGGCGCCGCACCATGCCGGATGCGCCCGGGCGCATGGTACTGTTCTTCGGCGCGCGCCGTCCGGAGGAGCTGCCCTATTTCGGACCGCTGCAGAAAGTGCCGGACCGGCTGCTCGCCAAATACTTCGCCTATTCGCGCGTGCCCGGCCAGCAGAAGACCTATGTCCAGGACCGCATGCGCGAGAAGGCCGAGGAGCTCACCGGGCTGCTGCGCTCGGCCAAGACGCATGTCTATGTGTGCGGCTTGAGGACCATGGAGATCGGCGTCGACGAGTCGTTCGCGACCATCTGCGCCGGCGCCGGGCTCGACTGGGCGGCGCTGCGCGCCGAAATGCGCGCGAGCGGTCGCTATCACGTCGAGACGTATTGAGACCGTATATTTGGATCACGACGGCCAACGCTTCTGTCGTCATTGCCGGGCTTGACCCCCCCTCCGGCAATCCATCTTTTCTTGAAAACTCCCGCTTAATACCAAGCTTCACCGGCTCCGACCCATACGAACCGTCATACGCGGGCTTGACCCACGGCTGTCCGGTTCATGTATTTCCCCAGTTGAGGTCCAATTGACGGGAGTCGATTTGCGGGGGGGATTGGATCTGACGCAAGCGG
>DASUPI010000316.1:0-20117 GCA_036281135.1 Rhodoplanes sp.
CACCGGGAGTGGTTCGAGCGCAGCGCCTTGGCGGATTTGTTGGGAGAGGACGCCGCCCTTGCGGAGATTCACAAGCTCTATGCCTGTCACGATCGGTTGCTGGTGCACAAGCAGGCGGTGTTCGATCACCTGGTGGGACGCGGGCGGGATTTGTTCTACGCCAGCTTCGATGTGCTGCTCTACGATTTGACCAGCACCTATTTCGAGGCCGATCCGCCGTTTCCGGAAGGCGACAAGCGCCGGCACGGCTACTCGCGCGATCTAGAAGATCAGCCTAAGACCGGCACCGGCAAGATCGACCGGCAAGCGTTGCTGAGAGCCGCCCGCAAAATGTGATCAGGTGGAGCGTCGCGACAACGCAATTAGTTTAACGATCGGCGGAACTGCAGTTCTGCTGAACTATAGGTCCGGTCAGGGTCTTTGCTGTGCGAATACTGTCGAAGTGCAAGGTCCTGGGAATTGTTTTTATCAAGCATTGCGTGTGCTCACGAGCAATACCAAATATTCAATGAGAAGCGCCGTGCAATCCGGCACGCTCAGGCGGATGCCGCGTTGGCGGAATTGAAAGCCAAGAAAAAGAAGCTTCCTAAAACAAAGCAGAAGAAGTAGCGCGGCCTGGATCATGTGCTTAGCTCTGTGAAAGCATTCCTCAGAACCGCCGTACACCGTTCCGATCTACGCAGCCCCGCGCGCATTCATCGCGGTCGAAAGCAGGGCGCGATGGGTCGTCGCCTCGGCGGCGATCGGCCAGCGGCGCGCCGCGAGCGTTGCTTCCGCGAGCCGGGCCATAGTCCTTTCGAGACGGGCGGCCGTCCAGGCGGCGAGCGCCGCCTTCACCAGCGGTTCGCGGCGGAAGAAGAGCGGCGGCCGGAAGCTTGCCCGGATGGCGTCGGCGAGGTTGCCGCCGGCTTCCATCTCCGATCGCGCCCGATGCAGTTGCGCCGCTTGCCGCGCAGCCGCGCTCAGCATCGTTCCGGCGGATATGCCGCCCGTGCGCGCCCGTGCGTACTGAGTGTCGAGGACTTGAACGCGCCCGGCAAAGGCCGCATCCACCACGGAATCCACGGCGAAGAGTGAAGCGTCCGCCACGACCGCAAGGACGTCGTCTGCTTCGACACGCGCCTTGCCATGCGCGTGCAGCGCAAGCTTGCGGATCTCGTTGCGCGAAGCCTGCCGGTCGCCGCCAAGGAGAGAAACCAGCAAGGCCTGTGCGTCGGGCGCGATGGACAGCTTGGCCGGCCGCAGCTCCTCGGTGATGAGGCGCGCGAGCTCGCGTTCCCCGTCCGCGTAGCAGGCGAGCGCTAGCCCGCCCTTCGCCTGCTCGAGCAGCGCGCGCAGCGGCGCGCCCTTGCGCAGGTCGCCGGCCTCGATGACCACCCGGCAATCGGCCCGGGGAGGATCGGCAAGGAGCGCTTCGACGGCGGCCGCGATGTTCGAACCACCCGACTTGACCCACAGCGCGCGCCGCCCGCCGAACAGGGGAGCCGTGTGCGCCTCCTCCAACAGGCGCTCAGGATGCGCGGCGAGCGTATCGCCTTCGATGCGCACAAGCGAGAAGGGGTCGGCCAAATCGTCGACCGCGGCGCGAAGCAATGCCTCGACCCGTTCCCGCACGAGCCCGGCATCGACGCCATAAACGAGCGCGATGAGACGGGAGTCCGGCTGCGCGATATAGGCGTCGATCTCTGCGCCCTTGAGCGCCACCATTCGCGCTCGCCTCAGGTCCCGGCGACGAAATAGGACGCAAGCCGCGTCTTGATGTTCATGGCGATGACTTCGGCGGCGCGCGTCTCCGCCTCGCGCAAAGCTCGCTGGCGTGCGAATCGCTGTTCCTGGCCCGGAATGTCGTATGAGACGCGCGTGAACGTCTGGTCGGTGACGACGGTCCGGCCGGTCTTCATGTCAATCAGGCTGTAGGTCGCCGTGAGCCCGTAATTCTCTACATCCGGCCGCGCCGTGCGGGTGTCGACGATGATCGAGACCCGGCTGGAGGTGATGCGGATGCTCAGGCGATGGGTCGGCGGCAGCGGCACCACGCCGGCCAGGTCGAACAGGAGCGCGTTGCGAAGCTCCATGGCGATACGAGCTTCCGGCGTCCCGTTCGGGGCCGGAATCTGATCGACCTCGACCTGTTTGAGGGCGGATTTGATCGAAGGTCCGCCGTCGAGCGTCCGCTCCCCGTAAAGGGGCTGGAAGCAGCCGGCAACGAGAACCGCCGCGCCGAACCCCGCGGCAAGCCGCAGGGCGCGAGCGAGGACGGCACGTCGGTCAGGCGACGACATTGATGATCCTCTGCGGAACGACGATGACCTTCTTCGGCGGTTTCCCATCCAGCGCCCGTTTTACCGCATCGAGGGCGAGAACGGCAGCCTCGACTTCCTCTTTTCCGGCCTGGCGTGGCACGGTGACATCAGCCCGCTTCTTGCCGTTGACCTGCACCGGCAGAGTGATCGCGTCGTCCAGCAAGAGACCGGGCTCGACAACAGGCCACGGCGTCGCCGCAATCAGGGTCGAGCGACCGAGCGCGGCCCAGCACTCCTCGGCGAGATGCGGCATCATCGGGGCAATAAGCTGGACCACGATTTCGGCCGCCTCAAGGAGGGCGCTGCTCACATCGGGATCGGGCTCCTTATCCTGCGGCCCATGAGCGTCCCTCAATTCCGTTTCGAGCCGGTTTACGGCGTCATAAACCTGGGCGACGCAGAGATTGAACCGCAGCCGCTCCATATCAGCGCTGTAGGCGGCGAGCGCGCGGTGGGCGATCTTGCGGATCTGCACGGCTCTCGGACCAAATTCAGACGCCGAAACGGTCGCATGCGGCCGAAGGTCGGCTGCCTCCCGCACAAACCGCCAGACCCGCTGCACGAAGCGGGACGCGCCCTTGACGCCCTCCTCGGTCCAGATCACGTCGCGATCGGGGGGCGAGTCGGACAGCATGAACCAGCGCGCCGTGTCGGCCCCGAAGGCGGCGATGATCTCGTCGGGATCGACCGTGTTACGCTTGGATTTCGACATTTTCTCGATCGGGCCGATCTCGATCGGCTGGCCGGTCGAAACGAGCGTGGCGCGGCGCGCCTCGCCGTCGGGGACGATCGCGACCTCCGTAGGCGCTGCGTAGGCGCCGTCCGCGGTGCGATAGGTCTCGTGCACCACCATGCCTTGCGTGAACAGGCCGGCGAACGGCTCGTCGAAGCCGACGCGATCGGTCGCTTTCATCGCGCGGATGAAGAAGCGGCTGTAGAGCAGGTGCAGGATCGCGTGCTCGATGCCGCCGATATACTGGTCGACCGGCAGCCAGGCATCGACGGCGGCGCGGTCGGTCGGCGCCGTTTCGATCCACGGATCGCTGAAGCGCGAATAATACCAGGACGAATCGACGAAGGTGTCCATGGTGTCAATTTCGCGCCGCGCAGGCTTGCCGCATTGCGGGCACGCGACATGCTTCCAGGTCGGATGATGGTCGAGCGGATTGCCCGGCTTCTCGAAGCTGACATCGTCGGGCAAGGTCACCGGCAGGCTATCGGCGGGAACAGGCACGATGCCGCAGGCCTCGCAATGGATGATGGGGATCGGGCAGCCCCAATAGCGCTGGCGGGAAATGCCCCAGTCGCGCAGCCGGTACTGCACTTGGCGCTGGCCAACCGGAACAGGTTCTGTGAGGTGCAGCATTTTGCGCTCCTCAAACTGTTCTTTTTGTCCAATGACGGAACGGTCAAAATACCGATGATTGGCTATCCAATGACCAGACCCCAGCCCCCATTGATAGGACTTTGAGTCGAACTCCCAAGATATATCAAACGGCGGGGGGAGCGGGTTGCCGAGGGCATCCTTCGAGGCAGGAGTAACTAGGGTCCCAGGTTTTTCTGCTGTTGCGGCCCGCTCCTTTGTTCCGAGCGGAAGTTGCAACTTGTACCCCCAAATATCTTTCTCCAATCGACTCGCTACTTCCTCCTTTGCCTGCTTCACCGTCATACCGTCGAGGAAATGTGAATTGATCAGGGTACCGGCTTCGTCCTCGTAAGCCTTGTCAGTGATGACGAATGATTTCGGATCAACATTAGGTGGGCAGACCACCGGCGTGTTGCCGAGGCCGTACTTGTTGACGAAGTCGAGGTCGCGCTGGTCGTGCGCCGGGCAGCCGAAGATGGCGCCCGTGCCGTAGTCCATCAGGATGAAGTTCGCGACGTAGACCGGGAGTTTCCAGTTTGGATCGAACGGGTGCGAGACTTTGATTCCGGTATCAAAGCCAACCTTTTCTGCAGTGTCGATCACGGCCTGTGCGGTGCCGCGCTGCATAGACTGCGCGATGAATGTCAGCAGCGTATTGTCACCTCGGTTAGCTGCAGCTATTGCGGCAGCGTTGGCGATCGGATGGTCGGGCGCGAGGGCAACGAACTTGGCGCCAAACAGTGTGTCTGGGCGGGTGGTAAATACTTGAATCTCCTTCTCCTGCAACGGCGCTGTTGCTGGATCTAGCCTGAACTTAATTCTTAGGCCCTCCGAGCGGCCGATCCAGTTGCGCTGCATCGTGCGCACTTTCTCGGGCCAGCGGTCGAGTTTATCGAGCGCGGTCAGAAGCTGTTCGGCGAACGCCGTGATTTTGAAGAACCACTGGGTCAGCTCGCGCTGCTCGACGAGCGCGCCCGAGCGCCAGCCGCGCCCGTCGATGACCTGCTCGTTGGCGAGCACGGTCTGGTCGACCGGGTCCCAGTTGACCTTCGACTGCTTGCGTTCGACCAGCCCGGCCGCGAGGAAGTCGAGGAACATCCGCTGCTGGTGCTTGTAATAAGCGGGGTCGCAGGTGGCGAGTTCGCGCGCCCAGTCGAGCGACAGGCCCATCGATTTAAGCTGCGCCTTCATCGCGGCGATATTGGCGTAGGTCCATTCGCGCGGATGCACCTTGTTGGCCATCGCCGCGTTCTCCGCCGGCATGCCGAAGGCGTCCCAGCCCATCGGATGCAGCACGTTGAAGCCCTTGGCCCGCTTGTAGCGCGCCACCACGTCGCCCATGGTGTAGTTGCGCACATGGCCCATATGGATGCGCCCGGAGGGGTAGGGGAACATCTCGAGCACGTAGTATTTCGGGCGCGGATCGTCGTTCGGGGTCTTGAAGATCCCGCGCTCGTCCCAGATTTTCTGCCAGCGCGGCTCCGCCTCGCGAGCATTGTAGCGGTCGTTAGCCATATGTATGTGCGATAGATTTGCCGGGCGAATGAGCACGCGACTAGGACATGAACGTGGCGACGGGTCAATCCGAGCAAGAGCTTAAGGCTGGGTTCGGCGAGGAAGATTTCCGCTCGTCCCCGCGCAAGCGGGGACCCACTAGCGTTGAACAGGTCCGGATTCCCGCTTGCGCGGGAATGAGCGGCTGGTGGCCTTCCGATGCGGCCTGATCCCGGTGACGCCACCCTGTCCGGCGACGCTCCCGCGGAACGGCTCGCCGCCGTCAAGCGCGAGATCGCGGCGGCTTGCGCCGAGGCCGGGCGCGACCCCGCCGGCGTCAGCCTGATCGCGGTGACCAAGACGTTCGGCGCCGACACGGTCCGCCCCGTGATCGCCGCCGGCCATCGCGTGTTCGGCGAGAACCGGGTGCAGGAGGCGAAAGCGAAGTGGTTGCCGCTCAAGGCCGAGCATGCCGGCATCGAGCTGCATATGATCGGTCCGTTGCAGTCCAACAAGGTGCGCGAGGCGGTGGCGCTGTTCGACGCCATCCATTCGGTCGACCGGCCGAGCCTCTGCGCGGCGCTCGCCAAGGAAATCGAGCGGCAGGGGCGGCGCCCCCACCTGTTCGTCGAGGTGAATACCGGGGCGGAGCCGCAGAAGGCGGGGGTGCTGCCCGACGCTGTCGACGCGTTCCTGCGCGCCTGCGAGATCACCTACGGGCTGCCGATCGCCGGCCTGATGTGCATCCCGCCGTTCGACGATCCTCCCGCCCCGCATTTCGCCCTCGCCGAAAAAATCGCGCGCCGCAACGGGTTGAACCTTTTATCCATGGGCATGAGCGCGGACTTTCCGGTCGCGATCCGGTTCGGGGCGACCCATGTCCGGCTCGGCACGGCAATCTTCGGCGAGCGCCGGCTGCATCCGCCGAGCGGCGTCGACAATTAATGAATCAGGATTCGAACCTTGCGCGTGAGCCGTTCCAGGACCTTGCGGAGGTCGGTCGGCCGCAACGCGATACAGCCGGCGGTCGGCCGAAAGCCCGGACGCGCGAGATGGATGAACACGGCGCTCCCCCGGCGGGCGACGCGCGGGCGCGTGTTATGGTCGAGCTCGACGATCAGGTCGTACAGGCGATCCTTGCGACACAGCCGATCGCCGGGCGCCCCCTCGGAGAGCCGGATAGGCCGGTTGTAGCGGCGGTCGGCCGGGTCTTCGCACCAGGCGTCCTCCGGGCCGATCCGGCGCACCGGCAGGCGCGTGCGCGGACGCGGGCCGCGGTCGGCGCGCCACCACACCCGCAGCGGCCGGAAGCAGCCGCGCGGCGTCGCCCCATCGCCTTCGACTTTGTTCGCCTTGACGCCGGCCCGCCCGAGCGCCACCTGCAGACGTAGTGGACCCGCCACCAGCCATCCCCGGCTCCGGTCTCCGACACCCACCGTGACCGTCACCCGGGACGATCGCCTTCGCCCGAGGGCCGTTGACATAGAGGTTGTGTTTTCCCGGCGATGAACCATCCAGGCTTGCTCTTTCACCACCGAATGTCTTACTTCGCGTTGTGTCGCGATTGGGGCGTCCCCGCGTCCAGGCGGATTGATTCGGGCCGAATCGGATTTCGCTCTGTTATTCTTGCAGGGTCGCGGGCGCGCACCGAGCCGCGTCTGCTTCGCGACATGCCCTGAAAGCCGCAAGCCATGTCGAATGCCCGTAAAATTCTGATTGTCGATGACGAGACGGAGCTGCGCGAAGCCCTGGTCGAGCAGCTGTCGCTGCATGACGAGTTCGAACCGATCGCGGTCGATACCGGGGCGAAATGCGTGCAGGTCGCCAAGGCCGGCCAGATCGATCTCGTCATCATGGATGTCGGCCTGCCCGACATCGACGGCCGCGAAGCCGTGCGCATCATGCGCAAGAACGGATTCAAGTCGCCGATCATCATGCTGACCGGCCACGACACCGATTCCGACACCATTCTCGGCCTCGAATCCGGCGCCAATGATTACGTGCCGAAGCCGTTCCGCTTCGCCGTGCTGCTTGCCCGCATCCGCGCCCAGCTGCGCCAGCACGAGGCGAGCGAGGACGCGGTCTTCACCATCGGGCCCTATACGTTCCGGCCGAGCTCCAAGCTTCTCATCAGCCCGAAGGGCAACAAGATCAGGCTGACCGAGAAGGAAACCGCCATCCTGCGCTTTCTCTTCCGCGCCGGACAGAAACCGGTGTCGCGCGAGGTGCTGCTGCAGGAAGTTTGGGGCTACAATTCCGGCGTGACAACGCATACGCTCGAAACGCACATCTATCGGCTGCGCCAGAAGATCGAGCGTGACGCGGGGAATCCGGCGATTCTCGTGACCGAGGCAGGCGGCTACAAGCTCGTGCCATGACCGGCGGCCGCCCGAATGAGCATTGAAGATGACGTCGCCTGCTTGGAGGAAGTCCCGACCTTTCGTCTGCTCGGGCCTAATGCGCTGCGCATTCTCGCCATCGGCTGCGAGAGCCGCGCGCTGGACGAAGGCGAGGTGTTGTTCGCGGCCGGCGATCCGGCCGACTGCGGCTATGTGATCCAGGACGGGTCTTTCCAGCTTGAGACGACGGCGGGCCGCGCGAATGAGCCGTCGGTGGTGATGGTCGGTCCGGGCGTGCTGTTGGGCGAGCTTGCCTTGATCATCGACACGGCGCGGCCGGTGACGGCGACCGCGGCCGAGCCGTCGACCGTGATGCGCATTTCCCGCCATCTGTTCCGCAAAACGCTGGAGGGATTTCCCGAGGCGGCGCAGCGCCTGCGCGATCACATGGCGGACCGCGCGCAGGAAACGGCCGAGGAGATTTCCCAAGTGCGGGCGACGCTCGATCCCGGACAGGATCAGGCGGGGGACTGATACTGTTTCCGGCTGATCTGCTCGGGTTCTCAGCAGGCCAATCGCGGAGTCCTGATCGACCAGATAGCGATCGAGATCGGCCGCGTTGATGGGAACGGGCGCTTCGCGGTTCGCGATAGAGCGCGCACCGAGCATGGCGGTCTTCGCGATCGGGCTGCAGTCGAATGCCCCGCCTGCGGTGGCCGCGGCGGTTTTACGGCCACAGAGGCTTGACCAGCAGGATGACGACCAACGACATGGTTGCAAAGAGCGCCAGCCCGGATGACACGGACGCCGCATCAATGAGGCGATGCTTGATGCGCGTGTTCTTGGAAAGAACGAAATCTTCCGCGCGAGATCGTCGACATAGAGGCCGCCCGATACCTGTGAGCGCACGGCGTCTGCGAAATCGGCCGCGCTACGATAATTCGCGATACTGCCGAAGAAGGCGATTCCGATCTTCTTCGGTCCAAACACGCCGCGGCTCCACAGCGCGGACGTGGACAGAACGACTGCGCCCAGATGACAAGTCACCGCGACAACGAACAAGAGAAGCTCCACACCGTGCAGGTTCGTATCGGACAGCCCGGATTTCATGTACTCGGCGACCAACGCGCCCACGAGAATGGAAAGGAACACGCCCGTGAATCCGAGGATGACTTGCGCCTTGGCGTCGGCTTGCTGATACCAGGAAAAGACCGAAGCATGCGTATATCGCAAGAAGTCTTCATCTGGATGCATGTTCAGCCCCTGCCGATCGCTGGACGACTTACCGCGCGCGAACGCGCGATCCGCGCCGAGACGGCCTAAGCGTCCTCAAAACACGTCCGAACTCCGGTGACCTCGGCGCACAGCTGACTGCAGTTTGGCGGCGACTCAATTCACCCGAACGGATGCCGCGATGGCGCGCAGCGTGTCGGCAAGCGCCGGATACTTCCCCGCCATCTCCTCGACATTGCCGATCTCGACATCGGCCGGCGCCACGCCGGGCCACTCGGTGCTCGCGCCGAGAAACCAGCGGCGCCGCCCGATCAGTCGCGCCGTGTGAAAGGTATTGCCGGGAATGAGAAGCTGCACACGATCGCCGGCCCGCAGATCCGGACCGACGACGACGCGCTCGGTCGCGCCGTCGGCGGGCAGAAGAAAAACTTCGAGCGGATCGCCGAGATAGTAGTGGTATAGCTGATCGTTGCGAATGCGGTGCAGCCGCACGGGCGCAGTTTGCGTCACCATGAAATAAAGCGCCGATCCCATCGGCCGTTCGTTGGCGAACGGCGGCGGCAAACCACCGGCCGCGATCGACAGTTTGCTGACATATGTCTCCCGCACAAACCCGCACGTCGCGTTAGGCTCAAGCTTCAGAAGCTCGCGAAGCTCATCGGCGGTCAGTTCGTCGGACATACGCGCTTCCTTCGATGGTTCGGCTGTCTGCGCCTCAATCGCGCCCAAAGGTGCGCACGACGCCGCTGCGCCGAGGGTCGCCTGCCGGAGAAACGTGCGGCGACCAGCGTCGTGTGAACCTGACCGTTTCGCCATTTGGAATATCCTTCAGCACTTGGTCTATGCGGCTCAATGACTTCGTTCAGGAGTGGTGGTTGCTGTGCGGCTGACGTGGTAGTTGTAGTATGTGGGCGCCTGCTGTCAATCGTCTGCGGAGCGTTCGATCTTGGGCGGCAGCGGAAACAGCGTCACGAACTTGTCGGCGAGGGCGCGGTCGCCCTCCAGCGACAAAGCGCCTTCATCCGCCAGGACGCTGAGGGGCTTGCCGCCGTAAACGGCCGCGGCCAGCGCGGACGCCGTCCCGGTGAAGATCAGGTCAGCCGATTCCAAGCCGCGTCGCGCCACCTTGATCCGCCCCTTTTTCAGTCGGGCGAGATAGGTCTCCGCGCCGAGCCGAAAGCCGATACGCGCATCGATGCCGCGGGCGCGCGCGGGGTCGAGCATCGTACGGAAGGAAAGCATCAAGGAGACAGCGCTGAGCGGCAGACTCGGGTCGTGCGCCGGAGACCGCGTCGCCCACCGGCCCAACGCCTGCAGGATCGGCTCGCTCTCATAACCCCAGGGGGTCAGCTCGTAGACCTGCGCCGACGCGGGCGGCGGCAGCTTGCGCCGGGTGAGCACGCCGGCCGCCTCCAACTGTTCGAGCCGCTGGGTCAGGACGTTCGCGCTGATTCCCGGAAGGTCTGCGCGCAGATCGCTGAACCTCTTGGGACCAAGCAGAAGCTCGCGAACAACGAGGAGCGCCCAGCGCTCGCCGATGATTTCGAGTGCATGGGCCGCCGCGCATGCGTCGTGATAGCGTCGGCGACAGGGCGTCGGCGCTTCGTTAGTTATTTTTTTTAACTTCATTGTTGCAATTTATAACACAGGCGGCTATCAAGGTCAAAACTTCACTTGAAGGAGAGGGTAATGCCCAAGTTGATCTTCGTGAACCTGCCTGTCAGCGATCTCGCCCGGTCAACCGCCTTCTACGAGAGCGTCGGCGCGACGAAGGAGGAGCGCTTCAGCGACGGGGCCACCGCGGCATGCATGGTCTTTTCCGAGACGATCCACGTCATGCTGCTGACTCACGACAAGTTTCGGCAGTTCACGCCAAAGAAGATCGCGAATGCGAGGGACTCGAGCGAGGTGTTGATCTGCATCTCCGCGGACAGCCGCGAAGCCGTCGACGCGACGGTCGAAACGGCAGGCTCCGCGGGCGGCAAGGCCGATCCCGGTCCCCGCCAGGACTACGGCTTCATGTACGGAAGAAGCTTTGAGGATCCGGACGGCCATATCTGGGAGCTGATGTGGATGGATATGGAGGCCGCGACCGCGGCCTGTAATGCGAACGCGGCCGCTTGAAGCGATTCTCGGACAGCCACGGAGAGACCTCATGAGTTACATCGACGGATTTGTCATTCCGGTGCCCGCGCGAAAGAAGGAGGCCTATCTTGAACTGGCCAGCCGCGTCGCGCCCATCTTCAAAGAATACGGCGCGCTGCGCGTCGTGGAGTGTTGGGGCGACGACGTGCCCGACGGCAAGGTCACCGATTTCAAGGGCGCGGTAAAGGCCGAGGCGGGCGAGAACGTGGTGTTTTCCTGGGTCGTCTGGCCGTCGAAAGCGGTGCGCGACGAGGCCAGCAAGAAGATCATGTCCGATCCGCGGCTCGCTCACGGCCAAGAGATGCCGTTCGACGGCAAGCGCCTGATCTATGCCGGCTTCGAACTTCTGTTCGATTCCGGGGAGTAGGCCGGATGTCGAAGATCACATCCTGCCTCTGGTTCGACAATAAAGCGGAGGAAGCGGCGCGATTCTACGTCTCGCTGCTACCCGGATCGCGCATCGACTTCATCCTGCCCTACTGCATGGAAATGCCCGGAGGCTCGCCGGGCGACGTGATGCTGGTCGAGTTCACGCTCGCGGGACAGAGCTACCTGGCGCTGAACGGCGGCTCCAACTTCCAGTTCACGCCGGCCGTATCCTTCAGTATTAGCTGCGCCGATCAAGCCGAAGTTGACCGGTTGTGGGACACTTTGTGCGAGGGTGGGTCGCCCGGGCAATGCGGCTGGCTGAAGGATCGCTACGGGGTGTCGTGGCAGATCGTGCCGACGGCGCTCATCGAGATGATGAAGGACAAGGACCCGACGAAAGTCCGGCGGGTTACCGAGGCGATGCTGCCGATGACCAAGCCTGACATCGGCGCGTTGCGCAAAGCCTATAACAGCGAAGCCACCGCCTGAGCGAGCCCTGCCAAGCAAAGGAGCGTGACGATGCCCACTTCTCCGAACGCGTTCGTCTGGTACGAGTTGATGACCACCGACGCAGACGCCGCCAAGGCTTTCTATCGCGCCGTCGTCGGCTGGGATGCGCAGGAATGGGGCGGTGGGCGCGAGATGCGCTACATCATCATGAGCGCCGGCGAGAAGATGGTCGCCGGCCTGATGCCGCTGCCCGCCGAAGTGAGCGCGGCGGGCGGGCGGCCCGGCTGGCTCGGCTATATCGGCACAAACGACGTCGACGCCGCGACCCAGCGGGTGAGCCAAGCCGGCGGCGCGGTCTATCGCGCGCCCGCCGATATCCCGGATGTGGGCCGTTTTTCCGTCGTCGCCGATCCGCAGGGTGCGGTCTTCATGCTGTTCACGCCCTTGGGCGCGGATGATTCACCTGCGGCCGCCGGGGCGGCGGGTCATGTCGGCTGGCGCGAGCTCTATGCGTCTGACTGGCCGCGTGCGTTCGACTTCTACAGCGCCCAGTTCGGCTGGACCAAGGCGGACGCCGTCGACATGGGCCCAATGGGCATCTACCAGCTGTTCGCAGCCGGCGGCGAGCCGATCGGCGGCATGATGAACAAGCCGGACGGCGTTCCTTCGCCGGCCTGGCTGTTCTATTTCAATGTTCCCGAGATCGACGCCGCTGTCGCGCGCGTCACGGACAATGGCGGCGGAATTCTCACCGGCCCGCTTCAGGTTCCAGGCGGCAGTTGGATCGTGCAGTGCATGGATCCGCAAGGCGCGATGTTCGCGCTCGTTGCCTGCACGCGCTGATGGCGGGAGGCCTCCATGACGGAGACGACCCGGATCGAAGCGCCCCGGGTCTACCCGACGCTGCGCTGCAAAGACGCCGAGGCGATGATCCGCTGGCTCAAGGACGTTCTCGGTTTCACCGAGCACGTGGTTTATCGCCGCGACGGCCTGGTGGAACATGCTCAACTCGCCTTCGGATCTTCGATCCTGATGCTCGGCCAAAGCCGCGACGACGCCTACGGCAAATTGGTCGGTGACCTTGCGGGCCGCCGCACGGACGCGCTCTATGTCGCCGTCGACAATCCGGATGCGCTCCACGATCGGGTCAAGGCGGCTGGCGCAAAGATCGAGATGGCGTTGCACCACACCGACTACGGCAGCCGCGACTTCGCCTGCCGTGACCCGGAGGGCAATCTGTGGAGCTTCGGCACTTACTGGCCGAAGGCGAACGAGAAGCCGATTCAGGAATAGGCTTTACGACGACGCGACGCGCTCGATCCGGGCGCGGTCTCTGCTGACGCATCAGCGCATGGCGGCGATCGTGATCAGCCCCGCCGCGATCAATCCGACTGCGACGGTCTTGTGCAGCGAAGGCTTCTCCCCGTGCACGGCGATGCCGATCAGCGTGGCGAACAGCACGCTGCTCTCGCGCAAGGCGGACACGGGCCCAACGGGACTGCGGCTCAGCGCCCAAAGGAACACGGAAAAGGACACGACTCCGAGCAGGCCCGCGATCACCATCTTGGCGCGGAAGCGCCAAAGGTCGCGCCACAGCTGCGGGCCCCGCATCCAATAGCTCAGCAGCGAGAAGGTGATCGTGTCGGCGACGATCAGCCAGGCGGTGAAGCCGGCCCAGTTGCCGTCGAGCCGCGTGCCATAGGCATCCGCGACGGAATAGCCGGCGACGGTCGCTCCCGCGACGAGCGCCGCCAGGAACAGTCGCCGGTCGACGCCGCCGCGGATCGAATGCGCCGAGAGCCAGATCAGCCCCAGCGAGACGAGGACGATCCCGAATATTTGACCTGCGGCCGGCGACTGGCCGAGCAGGGCGAACGCGATGATGGTAGAAAACAAGGGGACAAAGCCCCGCGCGAGCGGGTAGGCTTGTCCGAGATCGCCCAGAACGTAGGAGCGGCGAGGGCAAGCTGTATCCCACGTGCAGGAATACCGAGCCGACGATCACGGCCCATGCAGCAAACGACGGAACGGGAAGGAATGGCAGCGCGCAGCCGGCGACCATCGCAGCGACAAGTCCCATCCCTGTGAGCACAAGGACCTGGTCCGAACCATATTTGACCAATGAATGCCATGACGCGTGAAGCAGGCCGGCAAGCAGCATGAGGACGACGGTCAGGAGATCGAGCATGCTCCCGGCGCCTGCTCAGGCCGGACATTCGCGGCGTCGGTCGCGCGCAAGGGCAGAGGACCGCATCGAGGTTTCCTTTCGCCGGCCGATTTCACCAATGATGGGACGAAGCTCATGACCGAGAGTGCCAAGGCGAACAGCGCCGTGCGTCTTGTCGATGCCGCCGAGCTGCGCTTGCTGACCGTGGAAGCCGCGAACGCGCCGCGCCGCCGCTCACATCTTCTGCTGCATGAGGGGCCGGACGATCAAGTTCAACGCTTGCTGATCGCGGCGCAGCCGGGCACTTATGTTCGCCCGCATCACCATTCGCGCCAGTGGGAGCTGCTGATCCTGCAGAGCGGCGCCGCCGACATTCTGATCCTCGGCCAGGCGGGCGAGGTTTTGAGCCGCAGTCGGCTCGATCGAACATCGCCGATGGTTCAGATCCCGGTGTCGGCGTGGCACACCTGCGTGGTGCACGAGCCGGACACCGTCATCATCGAAGTCAAGCCGGGCCCCTATCGGCCGAACGAGTTTGCGGACTGGGCGCCCGAGGAAGGCAACGAACGGGCGGCGCCGTTCGTGCACTGGGCCACCCGCGCGGAAATCGGGCAGACATGGGCGCCGGAAGGGCTGCGGGCGTCGGTTGTGTAAAGCGCTCGCGCCCACGACTCCTCGGGCCTTTCAGCATCGGAGGACAGGCGGCAGTCTACGTTTTGACATTCGTGCCTGGAGTGATCACATCTCAACCGTCACCGTGACGGGCACGTGGTCGGAGGGGCGCGTCCAGCCGCGGGCTGCGCGCGCGACCGTCATGCCGGTGACGCGGTCGGCGAGCGCCGGGCTCGCCCATACATGATCGAGCCTTCGTCCGCGGTCGGACGCCTCCCAATCGAGCGCGCGATAGCTCCACCATGTGTAAAGTTTTTCCGACTCCGGCACGAAGTAGCGCATGACGTCGACCCATGAACCGGCGCTCTGCGCCGCGGTCAGCTTTTCGCACTCGATCGGCGTATGCGAGACGACGCGCAGCATCTGCTTATGGCTCCACACGTCATGTTCGAGCGGCGCGACATTGAGGTCGCCGACGAGAATGGCGCGCTCCTTCGACCCCGTGCGCAAATTCGGCGCGCTCCGCATCTCGTCGAGGAAGGCGAGCTTGTGGGCGAATTTCACGTTGATCGACGGGTCCGGCTCGTCGCCGCCGGCCGGCACATAGACATTGTGGAGGACGGCTAGGTCGCTCAGGCCCGCACGCTCGCCGAAGGTCACGGCGATGTGGCGGCAGTCCTGCTTGTCGCAGAAATGGCGCGTGTCAATTCCGTCGAAGGGCAGGCGCGAGATCGCCGCGACCCCGTGATAGCCCTTCTGCCCGTTCAGCGCGACATGCGGATAGCCGAGCCGCGCGAAGCGCTTGAGCGGGAAGCGGTCGTCGGGGCACTTGGTCTCCTGCAGGCAGAGCACGTCCGGCCGCGTCGCCTTGATGAACTTGGCGACGAGATCGATCCGCAGCCGAACCGAATTGATGTTCCAGGTCGTGACGGTGAGACGCATCGTTCCCGCGGCGAGGGTGGCGATACGTCCCCTGATAGCTCATTCCGGCGCGGGAGCAAGGCCGCGGAGAACTGGCCCACAGCATGTTGCCGGCGCAGCGTCAGCGCGGCGGCTCAGCGCGCGTGGCGGCGGGCCTGGGCAGCGCGTTCGCGGTCGATCGCAGCCGCGCGCTCGTCGCTCGGCGCAAGCCGGGGCGAGCCCACGAGCCGCACCGAGGCCATCATGTCGTCGATCGTGCCGACAATCTCGTCGGGAACGGCGTAGTGAAGCATGTGCCCGGTATCCCGCACCGTGTGCAGCACCGAGGCGGTGATGGTCCGCTGCAGGCGCGGCGCCTGTTCCGCCTCGACCATCGTGTCGCCGGTCGCAGCGTAGATGACGATCGGACAGGACAAGCTCCGGTAGCGGGCCTGTAGGCGCGCCGCTCCCGGAACCATCAGGGCGGACTCCTCCGCCGTGGCGCGCAGCTGCCACGGCCGCAGCGCGAGCGAGAGCGGGAATTCATCCTTGAACGCCTGCGGCACCTCGTCAGGCGCAAACAGCGTCCGGATCACCTTGCGCGACAGCAGCCAGCCGAGGATCGGCGAGATCGTGTAGCACATGATGTCGCCGATGATCGGGATCGCCGGCCCGGACACCATCCATACGTCGAGACGCGCGGTGGGGAAATAATAGCCCGCAGCCAGCACGAGGCCCTTGACCGGCCGCCGCGTTTGCGGGGCGCGCAAAGCAAGCGCGAGCGCGACCAGCGCCCCCCAGGAATGGCCGAATACGAGCGGATTGCGGACATTCAGGCGGGCGAGCGCGGCGTCGAAGACAGCGGCCTGCGCGTCCGGAGTCATCAGCGGAAAGCGCGGCCTGCTGCTGTAGCCGAAACCGGGCCGATCGAAGCAGATGACGCGGTAGCGGCGCGCCAACAGGTCGATGAGCCCGGCGCCGGCAAGGTCCTGAATCATCGCGCCATTGCCGTGGAACAACACCACGGCGGGCGCCGCGGCGTCGCCGCGTTCGACATAGTGCAGGCGCACCCCGTCGATGTCGAGGAACTGCCCGATCGGCGGATTGCGTCGTTCCGCCAGGCGCGCGGCCAGCACGACCACAACGGGCGTGAGCACTCCGATGGCGACAATGATCAGGATGACGATTTCGGTCGTGGACATGGGGCAACGTGACTTCGTTGGTGACGGAATACGGAAGTCAACGTGGACCCCGCGCCCTCGTTCCGGCCGAGGCGCCCGAGTGTTCTACTGGAGCATGCGTTCGTAATTGATCTTGAACAGGTCCGGATCGGGCTTTTTCTTCTGGTCGAGATTGTAGACCGCGACGGTCGTGTCGTAGCCCTGCGGATCGGTGACGGTCCATTGCCGCAGCTGGAAATCCTTGGCGCCGAACATCATCATCAGCCGGTGCGTGCCGGTCAGCACCTGCTTTTCCTCGATCACCAGCGTGACGAAGACGTCATCCGCGGAGACCGAGATGACATTGGTGTCGCGCAAGAGGTCGATTTTTTCGACCAGGAGATAGCGCAGCGGCGTCTGCGACAGCGGGTAGAGATCCTGGGTCGCGAGCTTGCGGTCGCGCACCACCACGGACGAGCCGTCCGCGATCACGTCGATCGGACTCGGCGGGCTGTACTCGAAGCGCACCTTGCCGGGCTTCTGGATATAGAACTGGCCCTCGGTGCGCCCGCCGTCCGGCCCGACCTGGATGAAGTTGCCAGTGAGCGTCTGCACGCTCGACAGATAGCTGCTGGCTCGGTTGGCGAGCGTGCGTTGGCTGCCGTCGAACCCGCCCTGCCGGTCCGGAGCGACCGCGGCCGTGACGGTGCCCGTCGTCGTGGGTGCGCCGGTTGCGCCGTTCGTCGGCAAGGCGCCCGGAGGGCGCGATGGATCGGTTTGCGCCGCCTCCTTCTTGGGGGACGGAACGGGAACAGGTATCGATTGCGCCGTCGCGATGGACGTGACGGCAAAAACCGTGACGCCGCTCAGCACGATCGCCCCCAAGGTCCGCATATCCATCTCCGATTTCTGCCACGGGTAAGGAAGAGAATTCATCCAGGTCTATGGCGTTTTCGCGACTCACATATGTCTCGGGGCATCATAAACGAGCCCTCAGGCGCTGTCTTCGCCGTTGCCGCCGTCCACCAGAATCTCACGTTTTCCCGCATGGTTGGGCTGGCCGACGATGCCTTCATGTTCCATCCGCTCCATGATCGAGGCGGCGCGATTATAGCCGATCTGCAGGCGGCGCTGAATGTAGCTCGTGGACGCCTTGCGGTCGCGCATGACGATCTGCACGGCCTGCTGGTAGATGTCGGCCCCTTCCGACCCCATCGCGGCGCCGTCGAACACGGCCTCGCCATCCCCCTCCTCGTCCTCTGCGGTGACGTCTTCGAGATATTGCGGCGCGTCCTGCGTCTTGATGTGGCGCACGATCTTTTCCACCTCGTCGTCGGAGACGAAGGGCCCGTGAACGCGGCTGATGCGGCCGCCCCCCGCCATATACAGCATATCGCCCTGGCCGAGTAGTTGCTCGGCGCCCTGCTCGCCGAGAATGGTGCGGCTGTCGATCTTCGAGGTCACCTGAAAGGAAATCCGGGTCGGGAAGTTCGCCTTGATCGTGCCGGTGATCACGTCCACCGAGGGCCGCTGCGTCGCGACGATCACGTGGATGCCGGCGGCGCGCGCCATCTGGGCGAGCCGCTGCACCGCCCCCTCGATGTCCTTTCCGGCGACCATCATCAGATCGGCCATCTCGTCGACGATCACGACGAGATAGGGCAACGGTTCGAGATCGAGCTCCTCGGTCTCGTAGATCGCCGTCCCGGTCGCGCGATCGTAGCCGGTGTGCACCGTGCGCGAGAGCGGCTGGCCCTTGGCGCGCGCTTCCGCCAGACGCGCGTTGTAGCCGTCGATGTTGCGCACGCCGAGCTTGGCGAGCTTCTTGTAACGGTTCTCCATCTCGCGCACCGCCCACTTAAGCGCGACGACCGCCTTCTTCGGATCGGTGACGACCGGCGTGAGCAGGTGGGGGATTCCGTCATAGGACGACAGTTCGAGCATTTTCGGATCGACCATGATCAACCGGCACTGGTCGGGCCGCAGCCGATAGAGCAGGCTCAGGATCATGGTGTTGATGGCGACTGACTTGCCCGAGCCGGTCGTGCCGGCGATCAACAGATGCGGCATGCGTGCGAGGTCGACGATCACCGAGTCGCCGCCGATCGACTTGCCGAGGCAGAGCGGGAGGCGCGCGGTCGAGTCGCGGAATTCGTCGGCCGCCAGGAGCTCGCGCAGATAGACCTTCTCGCGCGTCGGATTCGGCAATTCGATGCCGATCACATTGCGTCCGGGGATCACCGCGACGCGCGCCGATACCGCGCTCATCGAGCGGGCGATGTCGTCGGAGAGCCCGATCACGCGCGAGGACTTGATTCCCGGCGCCGGCTCCAGTTCGTAGAGCGTCACGACCGGTCCCGGATGCGCATTGATGATTTCGCCGCGCACGCCGAAATCGCCGAGCACGCTCTCGAGCGCCGTGCCGTTGTTCTGGATCGTGTCCACGCTCGGTGCGAAACGCTCCGAGGCTTTCGGCGCGCTGAGAAGCCCAAGCGCGGGAAGTTCGTACTGGTCGGAAGCCGAACGGGCGTTGGCGCGCTTGCGCGCGGGCCGTCCGCCCGACTTCGCGCGCGCCGGCTTGGCGGCATTCGTATCGCCGACGCCCTCGTCCGCATCCTCCTCGTCGAGCGCATCCTCCGGCTCCGGTAAGCCCGCGCCGGTCGCATGCTCGGCGAAGCGGGGCTCGATCCGCCCGCCGGCAGACCCCGGGAAAACGCGCGCCAGACCGGGAAGGTGAGCCAGCGCCCAGTGCGCCCAGTTCGTCCAGCGGATCAGGCGCGCCTTCAGACTGAGGGCCGCATGCACGACAAGGCCAATCGAAATGGACGCGCGCTCGACGTCGCCGACCGGCTCCGTCATTCTCTTGTCCGCAAGAACATCATCGTGCTGCCTGGCGAAGCCGAAGCCGCAGGCAATTCCGATCGCGGCGCCCGCGACCGCGCCGAAAACAATTCCCAATGGCAGGTGAAACCCGCTCCATCCGAGGGATTGGAACAGCGCCCCCGGCCATCGCACGAGCCCATCGCCGACGACGCCGCCGAGGCCGCTCGGCAGCGGCCAGGCGGCGCTGCGCGGCAGGCAGGCGGCCAAACCCGCCGCAAATGGCACGGCGATGATCCAGGCGACCACCCGCCATGGCTCGCGGTCGAACCGCCGCTGATTGAGCAGCCGCCAGCCCCAGGCGGCGACCGGGATCACGAGCGCAATCGCCGCCACCCCGAGCAGCTGGATCGCGAGATCGGCAAAGATGGCGCCCGGCACGCCAAGCAGGTTGCGCACCGGGGCGCTGGTCGCATGGCTGAGGCTCGGGTCCTTCACCGACCATGTCGCGAGCGCGCCCGCGCCGAGCGCCGCCACGCCGGTGAGGGTCAGGCCGAGCGCCTGCTTGATGCGGCGTATGATCGCCGCGCGGAAGTCATCCGGCATGGCCGCGACCAGCCCGATACGATGCTGCAGTGTGGACATCGGCGCTCCGCCCGATCCTGTTCAGCCAAGCGCGGCCGCGAGGCGGTGTAACGCCTCCGAGGTGATGGTTTCGTCCTGAACGAGCGCCACCCGGATGTAGTCAGCGCCCGGATT
>DASUPI010000317.1:0-5446 GCA_036281135.1 Rhodoplanes sp.
TTGCGTCCGGCGCAGTTCAGCGTGCTCCTGGTGGTGCAGGCCAATCCGGGCCGCCGCCAGTCGGAGATCGCGGCCTCGCTCGGCATCCGCCAAGCCAATCTGGTCGGCCTGATCGACGAACTCGACCGGCGCGGCCTGACCAAGCGCAAGCGGCTCGCGGCGGACCGGCGGTCGCACGCCTTGACGCTGACGGCAAAGGGCAAGGCGCTGTTGAAACGGGCGCTCGCGCTGCAGGCCCGCTTCGAGCAGCATCTGGTGGCCGAACTCGGCGCGACCGAGCATGCGCGGCTGATTACGGCGCTGGTCAAGCTCTACGAGGTGTTGCTCAGGCTCGGTTCAGCCGGGCCGAACGGCCTGACGGCGGCGCGCCGCCGGCCGCGCAAGGCCGCCAAGCCGAACGGCCGCGCGCGCCCTGCGCTCCAGTCCTGAACAGCTCCAGTCCTGACAAAGTGCGGCCGGGTCACGCCCGGCCGTCGATCAGCGCGGCCCGCTGCGGCGACTCAACAATTGCTGTAGTCGGGCCGGTAGGCTCCCGGGAAGACGCAGCTCCTTCCGTAAAAGCCGTAGCCATAGTAAGGCGCGTAGGCGTAACCGGCATAGCCCGGCGCGTAGGCGTAACCGGCATAGCCCGGCGAATAGGCATAGCCCGGCGAATACCCATATCCGGGGGCGTAGGCATAGGCCGCATAAGGCCCGCCGTAGTAGCCGTAGCGCGGCGCGAGCGCGCTCGCGATCACGCCGGCCGCAAGAAGCCCTACGCCGGCGGCCACCCACCGCCCATTCCGCGCCTCAGAGGGCGTCGGCGATGTCACCGCCGTGATGCTCGCCAGCGCGAGAGCCGCAGCCAATCTGGGAAGACGCTGACCCATGGTGTCGCTCCAAAATCATCCGGCAATCCTGCCGCCCGCACCAGTGCCGAATTTTGAAGCTCGATCGCGCGTGAATCGTTCCTGGCGCACACGTAGGAGTGATGGCCTGTCGCTGGGATGCGGCGGGTTTGCCGGAGCGGCCCAGAGTTTGACACCGATCATAGCGTATCGGTGGGGCGCATCGCTGTAACGCTTTGAATTAAAACGTGTCTAGAAAGAAACAATTGCCGTCGCCAAGCGACGCCGACGCATGTTAGAAGATCGCTCATGGGACGAAGCCGCGAAATACGACAATGACGGGGCGGGACGGAGGAGCACAGGCGAACAAGCCGGTCCGGATCGGCGTCGTCGGCGCCGGCATCATGGGGTGCAACCACGCCCGCGTGCTCGCGGAGCTGCCCGGCGCTGAACTCGTGGGCGTCGCCGACCCCAATGTCGGCCAGACGGAGTTCGTCGGCCGGACCCTGGGTTGCGGCACCTTCTCGGACGTCGCCAAGCTGCTCGACTACGGCGTCGATGCCGTAACGGTGGCGGCGCCTACGCATCTTCATCGCGACATTGCGCTTGCCTGCATCGCCCGCGGCGTGAATGTCCTCGTCGAAAAGCCGATCGCCTCCTCCGTCGAGGAGGGTTACGACCTCATCAATGCCGCGCGCCGCGCGGGCGTCACGCTCATGGTCGGACATATCGAGCGGTTCAACCCGGCGGCGCAGACCATCAAGGAAGCGATCCGCGGCGAGGACATTCTGTCGATCGCGATCACGCGGGTCGGGCCGTTTCCGCCGCGCATGTCCAATGTCGGCATCGTGATCGATCTCGCCGTGCATGACATCGACCTGATCCGCTGGTTCACCGGTTCGGAGATCGTCGAGGTGCAGCCGCAGCTCTCCAGCGCGCGGGCGGAACGCGAAGACATCGCGCTGCTGCAATTCCGCACCGCCTCCGGCGTGCTCGCTCACATCAACACCAACTGGCTCACGCCGTTCAAGGCGCGCACGGTGCAGGTGGCGACCAAGCGCAAATACATCGTCGGCGATCTGTTGGCGCGGCAGGTCACCGAATATTTCGGGTTCCAGCCCGACGGGAGCTATTCGATGCGCCATCTCTCCGTCGGTCATTCCGAGCCGTTGCGCTCCGAGCTCGGCGCCTTCGTGCATGCGATCCAAACCGGCGGCAAACCGCCAGTCGACGGCCAGGAAGGCGTCGCCAGCCTGGAGATCGCCATCCGGTGTCTGGAGCACCGGGCGCCCGGGAAAGAGGATTTACGGGTAGCGCGGCTGGCCGCCCTCTGATATTCGGCCCCCAGGCATCCGAGCAAGGACTCCCGGCAGCGAATGACTCAGCACGCTCGTCTGCAACCCAAGCCGATTCCGTTCATCGACCTCGTGGCGCAGCGCCGCGCCCTCGGCCCGCGCATCGACGCGGCGGTGGCGCGCGTCATGGAGCACTGCCAGTTCGTTCTCGGCCCGGAAGTGCGGTCGCTCGAGACCGAACTCGCTCGTTTCTGTGGCGCGCGACACGCGGTGACCTGCGCGAGCGGAACCGATGCGCTTGCGCTTGTGCTGATGGCGAAACGGATCGGCGCCGGCGACGCCGTCATCTGCCCGTCATTCACGTTCTGCGCGCCCGCTGAAATGACGGCGCTGCTCGGCGCGACGCCGATCTTCGCCGATGTCGACGAGGCGACGTTCAATATCTCGCCGGCGAGCGCCGCGGCGGCCGTCGCGACCGCGCGCCGCCTGGGACTGACGCCGCGGGCGATCATCGCGGTCGACCTGTTCGGCTTGCCGGCCGACCATGACGGCATCGCCGCGCTCGCCGCGGCGGAGAAGCTATTCGTCCTCGACGACGCCGCGCAGGCGTTCGGCGCCGCCTACAAGGGGCGTCGGCTCGGGTCCGTCGCCGCTGCGACCGCAACGAGCTTCTTTCCGGCGAAGCCGCTCGGTTGCTACGGCGACGGCGGAGCGATCCTGACCGACGACGATGAGCTTGCCGATCTCCTGAAGAGCCTGCGCATGCATGGGCACGGGACGGACCGATACGACCATGTTCGCATCGGCATGAATGGCCGGCTCGATACCGTGCAGGCGGCGGTGCTGCTCGAGAAGCTCAAAATATTCCCGGACGAGATCGTCGCGCGCGATCGCGCGGCGCGCCGCTACGCCGAGGGGCTCGCGGATGTCGTACGCGTTCCCCGCGTTCCGGCGGAGCTTACCTCCGTATGGGCGCAGTACACGATCCGGCTCGCGCCCGGTCGGCGCGATGCCTTCGCCGCCGCGCTCAAGGCGGAGGGAGTCCCGACAGCGGTCCATTATCCGAGGCCGTCGCACCGGCAGACCGCGTACCGAGACTTCCCCTGCGCTGCTGATGGCCTGCCTGTCTCGGAGCGTCTCGCCGAGGAGGTGATCAGCCTGCCGATGCATTCCTATCTCGACGAGCCGACCCAAACGCGCATCATCGAGGCGGTGCGGCGGGCGGTCGCCGTTTGAACTGTCGCGCTCCGGCGGAGCCGCGGAGTTTTCTGAAGCAGAGGTGGTGACGGCCGCATGCTCGGACGCATCCTCACGGTCGGCGGCTTCACCCTTCTCTCGCGCGTCACCGGCTTTCTGCGCGACATCATGCTCGCGGCGATTCTCGGCGCGGGGCCGCTCGCCGACGCCTTCTTCGTCGCGCTACGGCTGCCCAATCATTTTCGCGCCATTTTCGCCGAAGGCGCGTTCAACTCCGCTTTCGTGCCGGCCTATGCGCGCATTCGCCAGCAGGATGGGGTCGGGCTCGCGCGCCTTTTCGCCGACCGCATCTTCACGCTTCTGTTCGCGGTCGAGGCGGTGCTGCTGCTGCTGGCGCTCGCGTTCACGCCGGCGGTCATCCGGCTGTTGGCGCCGGGATTCGCCGACGACCAGGGACAGTTCGCCCTCGCGGTCTCGCTGACCCGGATCACCTTTCCCTATCTCCTGCTCGTAAGCCTGGTCACGCTCTATGGCGGCATGCTCAATGCCGTGCAGAGCTTCGCCTCGCCGGCCGCCGCGCCGATCCTGCTCAATCTGTCGATGATGGCGACGCTCGCACTCGCCGCCTTCTTTCCGAGCGCGGGGCATGCCGCCGCCTGGGGCGTGCTGATCGCGGGCTTCCTCGAAGCGTTACTCGTCGGCACCGACCAGTCGCGCCGCGACGGTCTGCCGCGCTTTCGCGCGTTTGCGATCGACAAGGACACCAAGCGGTTTTTCAAGGCGCTCGGCCCGGCGACGCTCGGCTCGGCCGGGCTGCAGATCGCGCTGTTCGCCGACACGATCATCGCGACCTTCCTTCCGGCCGGCGCGCTGTCGGCCCTGTACTACGCGGACCGCTTGAACCAGCTCCCGATCGGCGTCATCGGCATCGCCGCGGGAACGGTCGTGCTGCCCGAAATGGCCAGGCGCATCGCGGGAGGCGACGAGGCGGGTGCGCGCCATGCGCAGAACCGCGCGATCGAACTGACGCTGTTGATGTCGATTCCTTTCCTCGTCGCCTTTCTGCTGGTGCCGGACCGGATCATGTTGGGCCTGTTCTCGCGCGGCGCGTTCACCGCGGCGGACGCGGCCGCCGCCGGGGCGACGCTCGCGGCTTATGCGATCGGGCTGCTGCCGTTCGTGCTCATTCGCAGCTTCACCGCGACCTTTCTCGCGCGCGGCGACACGGCGACGCCGGTCAAGGCCTCGCTCGTCTCCGTCGCGGTCAATGTCGCCTGCAAGTTCGCCTTGATGGGGACCCATGCGCAGGTCGGCCTCGCGCTCGCGACCGCGATCGGCGCGTGGGTGAACTTCGCCCTCGTCGTCTGGTTCGCCATGCGCGCGGGCCTGTTCGCCGTCGATGCGCGGCTGCGGCTCTCGACCATCAAGTTCCTGGTCGCAGGGCTCGCCCTTGCGCTGGCCCTTGCGGCCAGCGAGCGCGGGATCGACGTCGTCTTCGCCGGGCTCCGCCGGCTGCGGGCGGAGACCGATCTGGCGACGCTCGCCTGCGTCGGCGGTCTGGTCTATGGCGGCGCGATCGCGGCTTTGTTCGGCCGGCGTTGGCTGCGCGAATTTCGCAGCGCGCATCCGCCGTCGCCGCCCGGGCCGGCAGGCAAGACCTGACGACCCATGCGGCAGGGCCGGGCAGGGGCTCAAGCCGCCTTGCGCGGCGGGCGCTCCTGCGGAACGACCGACGCCTGCCTCATTTTGCCCTCCCGCAACAGCTCGATCTCGACCGTCCGTCCGATCTGCTCGCCGGTGAGCAGCCGGATGAGATCGTCGGCGCCGGTCACCGTGCGACCGTCGATGCCGAGAATCACGTCGCCGGAGCGGATATCGGCCTGCGCCGCCGGGCTGCCGGTTTCGACCGAGGCGACCATCACCGCGCTCGCTTGCGCGACGCCGGCCTGATGGCGCAGCCGGCGCGGCAGGGCGGTCTGCGCCGCCGCGATCCCGATGAAGGCGCGCCGCACGCGGCCGTGTCGCACCAGCTCGCCCAACACGTGTTTCGCCGTGTTCGCGGCGATGGCGAAGCAGATCCCCTGCGCTCCCATGATGATCGCCGTGTTGATCCCGACCACCTCGCCA
>DASUPI010000318.1:0-3984 GCA_036281135.1 Rhodoplanes sp.
CCGGGTCGACGTCGAAGATGACGCCGCGGAACGGATAAATCCGGTGGCGCACGACCTGGCCGATCTTGTATTTGCCGAGGCGTGTCTTGCTCATGAGGCGGAACCTACCTCATGAGCGCCGCTCGGAACAGCCGGAAAGACACGTCGGACGATCGGTTTACAACCCGTACCGCGAGGCCATTTCGGGGTCTTTGGCGGCGACGAGGCGGGCGAGATCGACGACGACCTTGGCCTGCTTCCAGGTCGCATCGTCCTGCATCTTGCCGTCGATCATGACCGCCCCGGTGCCGTCCGGCATGCCGGCAAGGATCTTGTGCGCAAACGCGACTTCCGCAGGGTCGGGCGAGAATACGCGCTTGGCGATGTCGATCTGGCTCGGGTGCAAGGTCCAGGCGCCGGCGCAGCCGAGCAGGAACGCATTGCGGAACTGCGCTTCGCAGGCGGCGGGGTCGGAGAAATCCCCGAACGGGCCGTAGAAGGCCTTGATCCCTGCGGCGGCGCAGGCGTCGACCATGGTGGCGAGCGTGTAGTGCCACAAATCCTGCTGGAATGCCGGGCGCGCCGCGCCGTCGCTCGTCGGATCGGCAAGCACCTTGTATTCCGGATGGCCGCCGCCCACCCGGGTGGTCTTCATCGCGCGCGAGGCGGCGAGGTCGGCCGGGCCGAGGCTCATGCCGTGCATGCGCGGGGAAGCCGTCGCAATGCCCTTGACGTTGTTGACGCCCTCGGCCGTCTCCAGGATCGCATGAATGAGGATCGGCTTGCGCAGGCCGAACCGCGCCTCGAGCTGGGCCAGGAGCTGGTCGAGATAGTGGATGTCCCACGGGCCTTCGACCTTCGGCAGCATCATGACGTCGAGCTTGTAGCCGACGTCCTCGACGATCTGGAACACGTCGTCGACGACCCAGGGCGAATTGAGCGCATTGATGCGGACCCACAGTCCGGTCGACTCGAAATTATTGTCGTGCGCCATCTGGATGAAGCCGCGCCGCGCGGCCTCCTTGGCGTCGGCGGGAATGGCGTCTTCGAGATTGCCGAGAACCACGTCGACTTGGCCGAGCAGCTCCGAGACCTTCGACCGCACCTTCTCGATATGCGGCGGAACGAAATGGATCATCCGTTCGAGGTGGACCGGAAGCTCGCGGTAGGGCGTCGGCGCGCCGATGGCGAGCGGCTTATAGAAGTTGCGCGGGAGCTTCATGGACATTTTTGTTTCCGTGGATGGACGCAATCCGGGATGTGGACGGGCGCGACTGGCGGAGCGAGGTTGTTTCCTCTTGAAAAAGCGGTGTTGCGGCGGAGCATTGCCGCGGGTCGCCGGAAAAGCCGTTGCAGGATAAATCTTTCCCGTAGCCATACCGTAGAGGAAGCTTCGCCGTCCGCCAAGCCGTTCAAGCCGCACGGCGGTGAATACCCGCGTTGCGCGGTGCGCGTCCTGCCGTGGCGTGGCGGCCAAATCGCGCAAGCGCTGGCGAGCTTCACGCCAGCGCTTCGCCCCGCATCAGGCGTGGGCGCGCCGCGACCGGATCGACCCCCTCGCGCATCAGCGCGCGCCGCAGCGGGCCTATCCGCTCGAGCATATACAGGCCGATGCCGCGCAGCCCCTGGATCGGCAGGAAATCGGTCAAGAGGCTGCGATTGAGCAGGTCGACCGCGGCGGTGCGGGTGGCCACGTCGATGCGCCGGAGGCGATCGTAGCTGTCGATGACGTCGCGACCTCCCACATCCGCGCCGTTCCGGCGGGCCTCCACCACCAGTTCGGCGATGGTCGCCGCGTCGCGTAGCCCGAGATTGAGACCCTGCGCTCCGATCGGCGGTATGACATGCGCGGCCTCGCCGATGAGCGCGACCCGCTTGGCCGCAAATCGCCGGGCGTTTTTGACCGCGAGCGGGAAGGCGCCATGGCCCGGTTCGGCCTCGATCCGGCCCAGGATCGAATGCGAGCGCCGCTCCATCTCGGCGTCACGTCCGGCGGGGTCGAGCGCGAGCAGCCGCGCGGCCTCGTCCGGGGCCACAACGCATACGAGGCTCGACCGCAGGCCGGGCAGGGGAACGAGCGTGAACGGGCCCTCTGGCGAATGAAATTCCGTCGAAATATTATCGTGCCGACGAGAGTGCCTCAGATTGAAGGTGAGCGCAGTCTGGGGGTAGGTCCAGGCCTGGGTCTCGATCCCGGCGGCGCTCCGACAGATTGACCGGCGTCCGTCCGCGCCAACGGCGAGGCGAGCCGTCACCGCACCGCCCCCGGCGAGCGTTACGGTCACGCCGCTGTCGTCGATGTCGACGGCGGCGGCCTCCGCACTGATCCGCTGCAGCGCAGGAAGCGCCTGCGCGCGCGCTTCGAGCGCGGCCACGAGGTACCGGTTCTCGATATTCCAGCCGAACGCCTCCAGTCCGATTTCCGCGGCCTCGAAGCGCACCTCCGGCGCGCGCCACAGCCGGCCGGTGTCGTCGATGATGCGGAGCGTCTTGAGCGGCGCCGCCCGCGCGCGGCAGCCCTGCCAACTCTCGATCGCTTCGAGGGCCGCGACCGAGGAGGTAAACAGCGCGGTGGTCCGGTTGTCGCGCGCGCCGGCCTGTGCGGCGATGAGCGCGGTCGGCACGCCCGCGCCGGCGAGCGCCACCGCGACCGTCAGGCCCGCCGGCCCGCCCCCGACGACCGCCACTTCGGCCGAGAGGCGTCCATTACCGCTCGAATCCATGACAGACACTTTATCCTCCTCAGAACGCGCGGCGCCGCGACCCGCCGTCGCGTTTGGTTATCGTTTCGATCATCGGCCTACCATATACTCGCCTTGTCGCCCTCTTTCATAACCTCAGCGTCCCATGCTCGATCTCCTGTACGATCCGAACGCCTGGGCAGCGCTCATAACCCTGAGCGCGCTCGAAATCGTCCTCGGCATCGACAATGTCGTCTTCATCTCCATCCTGGTCTCGCGGCTCGATCCCTCCTATGTGACACGGGCGCGCCAGATCGGGCTCGGCCTCGCGCTCATCTTCCGCATTCTTCTTCTGTTCGGCCTGACTTGGCTGATCGGCCTTACCGAGCCGATCTTCACCGTGATGGGCCGGGGCTTCTCCTGGCACGACGTGATCCTGATCGTCGGCGGCCTGTTCCTCATCGCCAAGGCGACGCATGAGATGCATGCGGAGATCGAAAGCGGAGACGAGGGCGAAGACGGCGCGGCCGAGGCGATCAAGCACGCGACCTTCTCCTTCGTCATTATCCAGATCATCGCCGTCGATCTCGTCTTCTCCATCGATTCGATCGTCACGGCGATCGGCATGGCGCAGGACATCCGCATCATGATCGCGGCCGTGATGATCGCGGTCGGCGTGATGTATATCGCGTCGGGACCGGTCGCGAGCTTCGTCGCGGCGCATCCGACGACCAAAATGCTGGCGCTTGCGTTTCTCGTGCTGATCGGGGTGGCGCTCGTCGCCGACGGGTTCGAGGTGCACATCCCGCGCGGCTACATCTATTTCGCCATGGCCTTCGCCGGCGCAGTGGAGGCGTTCAACGTGATCGCGCTGCGCAAGCGACGCAAGAGCCGGCGGCTGCGGATGCCTGGCAAAAAGAGCAAGGAGAGCCCGGTCGCCAAGGCGGGGGAAGACGCCGCAGCGCCGGCAGGCGAAGCCCCTGCAAGCAAGCACGGCGCTGCCGCCAAGTGAGTGTTTTGCCGCCGGTCCGCGTTGGCGGGCGCGATAGGAATAAGTTCATGGACTCCGACGAGCGGGCCATGTACGGTTTGAGCGACCGACTATGACGCCCATGATGCAGCGCTAATCGAACTCAGGTGCGATCGGGAACAAGTCCTGATCCCCTCAGGCGGCTACTTTGCCAGCGAACACACAGGGCTCAACGTCGCTCGGAAGGGCTAAGGGCCCGTGGGGAAATTATCGAATCGGAATTACCGGTGAGGGGATTCCCACGGTGACTCGCGGAGTTTAGAATCGCCGTGTGATTGATGATACGGCAATTAA
>DASUPI010000319.1:0-19487 GCA_036281135.1 Rhodoplanes sp.
CTCGCGCTGCTCTACTCGATGGAAACCGATCTCACCGAGGCCGAGGCGCTGACGGAGATCGAGGAGGCCTACGCCGCCGAGATGGGCGCGACGGTCGTGCCGGAACAGGGTTCGGCCGCGGCGACTTCCCCCGAAAGCGGAGCCGACGCGTCGCAACGCAAGCCGAGCTCCGCGGCGAAGTCCTCGCGGCGCAAACGCGCGAAACCGCCGCCTTCCAAGCCGGAGGGCTGACGTCCCGCGATCCTGCTTGCGCAGCGGAAAGCTATTGCCATGCCGATCAATATTCTCATGCCCGCGCTCTCGCCCACGATGGAAAAGGGCAACCTCGCCAAGTGGCTGAAGAAGGAAGGCGACAAGGTGCGCTCGGGCGACATCATCGCCGAGATCGAGACCGACAAAGCGACGATGGAATACGAGGCGGTCGACGAGGGGACGCTCGCGCGCATCCTGGTCGCCGAAGGGACGCACGACGTCCCGGTCAACCAGCCGATCGCCGTCCTCGCCGTGGAAGGCGAGGTGGTGACGGCTACGGCGGAAGCCGCGCAGAAAGCGACGCCGGCCGGTTCCCCCTCACCCGGCGCTCCTTCGGGAGCGCCGGCCTCTCCCCAACGGGGAGAGGCCGGCGCATCGCGTGGTGCGGTCTCTGAAAATGAAGGCGCGGCAAGTCGACCGGCCCGTTCCACCTCTCCCCCGGGGGGAGAGGTCGGGGCGCGTAGCGCCCCGGGTGAGGGGGCTCGAGCCTCCGGTCAGGGGACTCAGCCTGGGGCGGTGATGAAGGCAGGGCTACACGACGGCGGACCAGCCCCGGCCAACACCAATGGGGGAGGGGCGCGCCCCGGCGACGGCGGCAGGCGACCGGCGTCCGGCGATGGTGGCGGACGGATTTTTTCCTCGCCGCTCGCGCGGCGGCTTGCGCGCGAGGCCGGCATCGAGCTTTCCGGCCTCGAGGGATCCGGCCCGCACGGGCGCATCGTCGCGCGCGATATCGAACAGGCGAAACAGGGCAGGGGACAGCGCGCTCCGTCGGCGGCCCCTGCCGCTCCGGCCGCAGCCCCGCCGCCGGTGCTGGCGCCGTCCGACGAGGCCGTCCGCGCGCTCTACGAGCCCGGCTCCTACGAGTTCGCGCCGCACGACCAGATGCGCCGGATCATCGCGCAACGCCTGGTGCTCGCGAAGCAGACGATCCCACATTTCTACCTCACCGTCACCTGCACGATCGACGGCCTGCTGCGCGCGCGCGAGGAGATCAACGCCGCCGCGCCCAAGGACAAGGACGGCAAACCCGCCTGGAAGCTCTCGGTCAACGACTTCGTCATCAAGGCTCTCGCGCTCGCGCTGATGAGAGTGCCGGAGGCGAACGTCACCTGGACCGAGGCCGGCATGCTCAAGCACAAGCACGCCGATGTGGGGGTCGCCGTCGCCATTCCCGGCGGGCTGATCACGCCGATCGTGCGGCAGGCGGACACGAAGGGGCTTTCGGCGATCTCGGCCGAGATGAAGGACTTCGCCGCCCGCGCGCGCACGCGCCGGCTGAAGCCCGAGGAGTATCAAGGCGGCGCGACGGTCGTCTCCAATCTCGGCATGTACGGGATCGAGGAGTTCGCCGCCGTGATCAACCCGCCGCATGCGACCATTCTCGCGGTCGGCGCGGGCGAGGAGAGGGCGGTCGTGCGCTCCGGCAAGATCGAGGTGGCGACGCAGATGAAGGCGACGCTCTCGACCGACCACCGCGCCGTCGACGGCGCGCTCGGCGCCGAACTGATCAGCGCCTTCAAGGCGCTGATCGAGCATCCGGTGCTGATGGTGGTTTGACCCCCTGCCGTTATGTTGGGCCGCAGAGTTTATATCTGCAGGCTGAAGAGAACGGCGCGAAAGAGGACCATGCCCGATCCGACCGACATGATCATGCCGATGCTGGGCGAGATGCGCGACGAGACGCGGCAGGGCTTCGACGATATGCGCGCGCGGCTCGACGGATTGGATGCGCGCCTGCGCGCCGTGGAGAGGCTTGTCAAGGCGCAGCGCGAGGGGTTCGAGGGCGAAAGCATTCTCGGCCGCTACGCCGCCAAGGAGGTCGAGGCACTGGAGACGCGAGGGTAAGGCGGAGACGACGTCGCCGACAGAACGTTGAGGTGCTGTCCCTCGTGACCTTGATCTTCGACATCAGCAACCCCTTCCCTTGCGGTCGGTGAATGACCACACCGATTGTTTCGCGCAGCCGGAAACGCTTGCCCGATTGGGCTGCCGGGTCGGAACGCCCGACCACACCAAACCGTTCTTTGTCCACGACAGCTTGAGAGACAGCGATGCCCGAGACTTCCTTCGACGTCCTGATCATCGGCTCGGGCCCCGGCGGCTATGTCACCGCGATCCGCGCGGCGCAGCTCGGCTACAAGACCGCAATCGTCGAGAAGAACCATCTCGGCGGCATCTGCCTCAACTGGGGCTGCATCCCGACCAAGGCGCTTCTGCGCTCAGCGGAAATATTCAATTATCTCAAACACGCCAAAGATTTCGGGCTGACGGTTGAGAAGATCGGTTATGACCCGAGCGTCGTGGTGAAGCGCTCCCGCGCGGTGTCGAAGCGGCTGAACGACGGCGTCGGCTTCCTCATGAAGAAGAACAAGGTTGCCGTGATCTGGGGCGAGGCGGCGATCGACGCGCCCGGAAAGGTCACGGTGAAGCCCACGAAGGCGGATGCGCCGAAGGGCGCTCTCCCGCCCGGCCAGTATGCGGCCAAGCACATCATCCTCGCGACCGGGGCGCGGCCGCGCGTTCTGCCGGGGCTCGAGCCGGACGGCAAGCTCGTCTGGACCTATTTCGAGGCGATGGCGCCGGAAGCGATGCCGAAGTCGCTGCTCGTGGTCGGCTCGGGCGCGATCGGAATCGAGTTCGCCTCGTTCTACCGCACCATGGGCGCCGAAGTGACCGTGGTCGAGATCCTGCCGCAGATTCTGCCCGTCGAGGACGCCGAAATCGCCAGCTTCGCCCGCAAGCAGTTCGAAAAGCAGGGCATCAAGATCATGACCGGCACGAAGGTGACCAAGCTCGACAAGCAGGCGAATGGCGTGAGCGCGACCATCGACGACGGCAAGGGCTCAACGCAGACGCTCGCCGTCGACCGCGTCATTTCCGCCGTCGGCGTCGTCGGCAATATCGAAGGGCTCGGGCTGGAAAAGCTCGGCGTGAAGACCGACCGCGGCACCATCGCGATCGACGGCCAGTGCCGCACCAATGTGCCGGGCGTTTACGCGATCGGCGACGTCGGCGGGCCGCCGATGCTCGCGCACAAGGCCGAGCACGAAGGAGTCATCTGCATCGAGGCGATCAAGGGGCTCGACCCGCACCCCATGAACAAGCTGATGATCCCGGGCTGCACCTATTGCTCGCCGCAGATCGCCTCCGTCGGCCTCACCGAAGCGGCGGCGAAGGAGAAGGGGTTCGATATCCGCGTCGGAAGCTTTCCGTTCGCCGCCAACGGCAAGGCGATCGCGCTCGGCGAGGACCAGGGGTTCGTCAAGGTGATCTTCGACAAGAAGACCGGCCAGCTGCTCGGCGCACATATGGTGGGCGCCGAGGTGACCGAATTGATCCAGGGCTATGTGGTGGCGATGAACCTTGAGACCACTGAGGAAGAGCTGATGCACACGATCTTCCCGCATCCGACGCTGTCGGAAATGATGAAGGAAGCCGTGCTCGACGCCTATGGCCGGGTGTTGAATGCGTGAGAGTTTCATGGCGCAATCTGCGACGCTTGCACCGGCCGCCGCGCCACGCTTCCGCCGCACTGGGGCCGAAGCTTGAGAGATCAGTTCCCCGGAAAACCGCAGGTCGCAGCGATGTCGCGTTCCGCTCCGATTCCGGCGGCAACCGTTTGGCGCGAAACGATAAACTAGCTTCCTGCTAGGGAGTGAATAAATATTCCATAATATTTCTTATGCGAATCGTGGGTCGCCGTTCACTCGGCTGGCCATGACTGATTGGGGTGGAAGGCGGCCCTCAAATGTCGCCGCGTTCGAGCGCGTTGACGCGCCCTTCCAGCTTATCGAGTTCCAGGATCTTGTCTTGAATCGGCTGCAAATGGTTCTCGAGCTGCGTTTGCATGTTCGCCAAGGCTCCGCCGAGTTCCGCCTTGATCATCAGCTCCAAGTCGTCGCGTTGCTCACCCATGCGCCGCTCGATCCGGCGCGCATACTCGATCGACTGAAGGCTCAGCGTTCGCACGTCGGCGACCTCTTTGCGCAAGGCGCGCGCTTCCCGTAGCGTCTGCTCGCATAGGCGGGCGAGCAAATCGAGTGTAACGGTTTCCGTCATGCGACCCTCGTCGAGCGTGGCTTAAGCTAAGCGCTCGGAACCGCTATGACAATCGAGTGAGCATCTTGCGGGCCCTTTCCGGGCCGGCCGGCGAGGCCGCGCTGAAACGACGATCCTCCCAAGGCCCGACGCGACCTGCCCAGCCGGCTCGGAACTTTGTCCGCGACGCTGTGGGACCAAAGTGTTGGACCCATGGCTGCCCTCCCCGTTTTACGTTCCGCTGGCGAGGCAGGCATGCTTTACCTGTCGCGGGTCGAGCCTTGGTGAGCGAGGAGAGTCTGTGAATGAGCCAGTCGGATTTTTCGGCGCCGATTGATGACCGCTATTTCGAGGACTACCGCCCCGGCTTCGAAGGCGTGTACGGACCGGTGGCGGTGACCGAGGCCGAGGTCCTCGAGTTCGGCCGCAGGTTCGATCCGCAGGACATGCACACCGACCCCGAGAAGGCGGCGGCCGGCCCGTTCGGCGGGCTGATCGCGAGCGGCTGGCACACGTCGGCGCTGCTGATGCGCCTCTATGCCGACCACTACCTCTCGAAGGTCGCGAGCCTCGCGAGCCCCGGCCTGGACGAGCTGCGCTGGTACAAGCCGGTGCGGCCGGGCGACGAATTACGCATCCGCGTGCGCATCCTCGATGCCCATCGGTCGCGCTCGAAGCCGGACCGCGGCATGGTGCGGACCTCGGTCGAAGTTCTCAACCAGAGCGGAGAGGTCGTGATGAGCCTGAAGGCGATGAATGTCCTGCGCTGCCGGGGGCCGGCATGACCCCGTCCCGCGACATCGGCCGGCTCATCGAGATCATGGCGGCGCTGCGCACGCCCGGCAGCGGCTGCCCGTGGGACCTCGCGCAGGACTTTGCGACGATTGCCCCCTACACGATCGAGGAGGCCTACGAGGTCGCCGACACCATCGGGCGGGGCGACCTGACAGACCTCAAGGACGAACTGGGCGACCTTCTGCTCCAGGTGGTCTTCCACGCCCGCATGGCCGAGGAGCAAGGCGCATTCGATTTCGGCGCCGTGGTCGAGACCATCACCCGGAAGTTGGTGCGCCGGCATCCGCATGTGTTCGGCGAGGCGCAGGGTCTTTCGCCCGAGGCGGTCGAAGGGCTGTGGCATCGCATCAAGGCACAGGAAAAAGCGGAGCGTGCGGCGGCACGCGGCAGCGCGCCGGCCGAGCGAACGGGCGCACTCGCGGGAGTGCCGGCCACCCTCCCCGCCCTCACCCGCGCGCTCAAGCTGCAGGAGAAGGCGAGCCGCGTGGGCTTCGACTGGAACGATCCGACGGCGGTGCTCGAAAAGATCCGCGAGGAGACCGAGGAGGTCGCGCAGGCGATCGAAGCCGGCGACAAAGCGCAAGCCGGGGCGGAAGTCGGCGACCTTCTGTTCGTCGTCGTCAACCTCGCCCGCCATCTCGGGGCCGATCCGGAGCGGAGCTTGCGCGAGACCAACCTGAAATTCGAGCGGCGTTTCGCCTCGATCGAGCGCGCACTGGCGGCGCAGGGAAAAGCGGCCGAGCAGGCGACGCTCGCCGAGATGGACGCGCTGTGGGATGCAGCGAAGGTGGCGGAACGCGCGCGCAGCGGCGCGTGATCGTGTTCGCGGGGCTTACAGCGAGTTTCGCTGAAGCTGACAGGTCATGGGATTCCGCTCGTCCCCGCGCAAAGCGGGGACCCAGAAAGAAAACTGGATTTTCGCTTGCGCGGGAATGAGCGGAATGCGGATCAACCCGAGCGAAACAAGCTCTAACTCGCGGCGCGGATGCGCGCGCCGAACTTTCCGCGCACGACCCCCTCCTTGGTCGGATCGATGCGGATGCGCACCGCGGTCCGGCCCTCCTCCGTCGTCGCTTTGTCGAGCACCTCCGCATGGCGATGCAGCCAGCTCAGCGCGGCGCCCTCCGCCGCATCGAGATCGACGGTGAGGGTGACGCGCGAGCGCGCGATGCGCGCTTCGATCGCTGCGACGAGCGCATCGATCCCCTCCCCGCTCATGGCCGATACCAGCATCGGCCGCTGCTCCGGCGGCTGCCGCCTGGCGAGATTGGCGAGGCGCTCGCGCTCTGCCGCATCGACGCGGTCGATCTTGTTCCACACCTCGATGATGCGCCCGTCCTCAGGCTTGATCCCGAGCTCGTTCAGCACCTCTTCGACGTCGAGCGACTGCGCCTGGGTGTCGCCGTGCGAAACGTCGCGCACATGCAGGATCAGGTCGGCCTCGATCACCTCTTCGAGGGTGGCGCGGAAGGCGGCGACCAGCATGGTCGGCAGGTCGGAGATGAAGCCGACCGTATCGGACAGGATGATGCGCGCGCCGTGCGGCAGGTTGACCGCGCGGAGCGTCGGATCGAGAGTCGCGAACAGCATGTCGGTCGACAGGACCGCGGCGTTGGTCAGGCGGTTGAACAGCGTCGATTTGCCGGCATTGGTGTAGCCGACCAGCGCAACGATCGGATAAGGCACGCGCTTGCGGCTCGTGCGATGCAGACCGCGCGTGCGCTTGACGCCTTCGAGATCGCGTTCGATCCGCGCGATACGCTCGGCGATGATGCGGCGGTCCGCCTCGAGCTGGGTCTCGCCCGGCCCGCCGAGAAAGCCGAAACCGCCGCGTTGCCGCTCGAGGTGGGTCCAGGACCGCACCAGCCGGCTGCGTTGATAGGTGAGATGGGCAAGCTCGACCTGCAGCGCCCCCTCGCGCGTCGCCGCACGCCGGCCGAAGATTTCGAGAATGAGCCCAGTGCGATCGACGACCTTCGCGTTCCACGCCCTTTCGAGATTGCGCTGCTGCACTGGCGAGAGCGCGCAATCCATCACCACGAGGCTGGCCTCGAGGCTTTTCACGAGGCCCGCGATCTCCTCGACCTTGCCTTTGCCGAGATAGGTGGCGGGGCGGATCGCCGCGAGCATGACCACGCCCGCGTTTACGACCGCGAGGTCGATAGCGCGCGCAAGCCCGACCGCCTCGTCGAGACGGGCCTGAGGCGAACGCTGCGCCTTGCCGCCGCGGCTCGCCTCCGCGTCGGGTTTAGCCACCCGCAGATAAGGTCCCACCACGATCGCGCGTCCGCTGCCCGAGCCCGCCGGCGGGCTCAGCGTTGCAGTGCGAGTGTCGCGACGACGGGGCTCCAATCAGACCTTTTCCGCTGCTTCTTCGGCGCCCTCAAACAACTGGATCGGGTGACCCGGCATGATGGTTGAGATCGCATGCTTGTATACGAGCTGAGAGTGGCCGTCCCGCCGCAACAGCACGCAGAAGTTATCAAACCAGGTCACCACGCCCTGAAGCTTGACGCCGTTAACAAGAAAGATCGTCAGCGGCGTTTTGTTCTTGCGGACGTAATTGAGGAAGGTGTCTTGAAGGTTTTGTGATCGATCGGCTGCCATGGCCGTTTGTTTCCGTTTTGCTCGCGGCCCCTTAGCGAGATGGGATTTTTTCGCGCCCGGCCACACGTCTCCCGGTGACGAGCGAACAGGCGTGGGCAATGACATTAGATGGCACCGGGCCGGAGAGCGCAAGCCCAAGCTGACGGCATCCACGTGGGCAGATATCCCATTCCTGCATCAGGAGAATTCCGCATGGTTATGGAACGCCTGGCGTAATGCTGCGGCCACCGGCCCGGGCTTGCCATCGCCGATGGCATGTCCGTCGATACGCACAACCGGCATCACCAACAGGCTTGCGGCGGTGATGAACGCCTCGCGCGCAGCCAGGGCCTCCTCCACCCGAAATGCGCGCTCCTCGAAGGAGATGTGCGACGCCGCGAGCGTCTCCCGGACGACCTCGCGGGAAATCCCGCGCAGGATGTCGTGCCCGGCCGGGCGGGTGATCGCGGTCCCGTCGCGGGTGACGATCCAGGCGTTCGACGCCGCCCCCTCGGTGACGCGGCCGTCGCGGTCGACGAACCAGGCCTCGCGCGCCCCCTGCTCGCGCGCGGCCTGCCGCGCCAGCACATTGGGAAGCAGCGCGATCGATTTGATGTCGACCCGCGCCCATCGCGTCTCTGGCAGGGTGATGACGGCGATGCCCACCTCCGCCAGGCGCTCGCCCTGGCTGCGATCGAGCCGGCGCGCCGAGACGACGATCGACGGCGGTGTCGCGGGAGAAGGAAAGGCGTGTTCGCGCCGGGCGACGCCGCGGGTGATCTGAAGATAGACGATGCCGTCGGCGACCCTGTTTCGGCGCACGACCTCGTGCAGCACGACGCTCAGAGCCGGGAGCGGCAGCGGGCAATCGATGCGCAGCTCGGAGAGCGAGCGCTGCAATCGCTCCATATGGCGACGTTCGTCGACGAGCCGGCCGCCGAACACCTCGCATACTTCGTACACGCCGTCGCCGAACTGGAAGCCTCGGTCCTCGACATGCACCACCGCGTCGCGGTGCGGCCGGTAACGGCCGTTGACATACGCCACCCGCGACATCGGACCGGTCAGTCCATCCCCAGCGCCTTCAGTTTTCGATGCAGCGCCGATCGCTCCATGCCGACGAATTCGGCGGTGCGCGAAATATTGCCGCCGAACCGGCTGATCTGCGCCCGCAGATATTCGCGCTCGAACGCTTCGCGTGCTTCGCGCAGCGGCATGCCCATCAGGTGCTCGCCGCCATTGCCGCGCGGCATATTGGGCACCATCGAACCGACATCGGGCGGCAGCATGTTCGCCGTGATGATAGCGTCGGGATCTCCGCCGGCGAGGATCATCAGCCGCTCGACATTGTTGCGGAGCTGGCGGACGTTTCCGGGCCAGTCATGCGATTGCAGGACTGCGAGCGCGTCGTCGCCGATGCGGCGCTTGGACAGGCCGGTCGACTGCGAAATCTGATCCTGGAAATACTCGATCAGTTCGGGAATGTCTTCGCGCCGCTCGGCGAGCGGCGGCACGCGGATCGGAACGACCGAGAGCCGGTGGAACAGGTCTTCGCGGAATTTGCCGGACGCGATCTCTTCTTCGAGATTGCGCGCCGTCGAAGAGATGACGCGCACGTCGACCGCGACCTTGGTGCTGCCATTGACCCGCTGGAAGGTCTGCTCCACCAGCACGCGCAAGATCTTGCTCTGCGTCTCGCGCGGCATGTCGGCGATTTCATCAATGAACAGGGTTCCCGTGTGCGCCTCCTCCAGCGCGCCGATCTTTGCCTGCTGGCCGCCGTTCGACTGCTCGATCCCGAACAGTTCGATCTCCATGCGCTCCGGCGTGATGGCGGCGGCGTTGATGACGACGAAGGGACTGGCCGAGCGGTGGGAGAGCGCGTGAATGGTGCGCGCAGCCAGCTCCTTGCCAGACCCGGACGGCCCGACGATCAGGATGCGGCTGTTGGTCGGCGCGACCTTGTCGATCGTCTGCCGCAGATGGTTGAGCGCGATCGACTTCCCGACCAGGCTGGTCGGGAATGGCGTCAGCTGCTTGAGCTCCTTCACCTCGCGCTTGAGGCGCAGGTTCTCGAGCGCGCGCTCGGCGACGAGCACGAGCCGGTCGGCCTTAAACGGCTTCTCGATGAAGTCGTAGGCCCCCTGCTTGATGGCGGCCACCGCGGTTTCGATATTGCCGTGACCGGAAATCATCACGACCGGGAGTTCGGCGTGTTCGCCCCTGATCGACGACAAGAGCTGAAGACCGTCGAGCTTGCTGCCCTGCAGCCAGATATCGAGAAAGACGAGACTTGGACGGCGCGCATTGATGGCGTTCAGGGCTTCGTCGCTGTCACGCGCGGTCCGCGTGCCGTAGCCCTCGTCCTCCAGAATTCCCGCGACCAGCTCGCGGATGTCCGCCTCATCGTCGACGATCAAGATATCAGACACCATGTTCGCTGCCCGTGCTGCTAATGAGAGTGCTCGTTTCAGTCGATTGTTGTTGCATCGCCGCGGCGACCGGTTCCGCCGCGAAGCGCAGCTGGATCCAGGCCCCGCGTGCGCCCGGGGTCTTTTCCGCCGCGTCGTGCAGTTCGATCCGACCGCCGTGCTCTTCGAGGATCTTGCCAACGATGGCAAGGCCGAGACCGGTGCCCTTCTCGCGCGTGGTCACGTAAGGCTCCAGCAGGCGCCGGCGCTGCTCCTTGGGCAGCCCGATGCCGTTGTCGACGACATCGATGACGATGAATCTCCCCTCCCGCGAGGCGCTGACGCAAATGCGGCCGCGCTCGATTTCGCCGGGCGGCGCCGCCGAGATCGCTTCCGCCGCGTTCTTGACGATATTGGTCAGCGCCTGGGCGATCAGCCGCCGATCGAAATGCGCCGGCATCGGGTCTTCCAGCAATTCCGATTCGATGTCGATATCGCCATGGCCGACCCGCATCAGGAACACGACCTGGCGGACGGTGTCGGCGACGTCCTCGGCGGCGATGACCGGTTTGGGCATCCGGGCAAAGCGCGAGAACTCGTCGACCATGCGCCGGATGTCCTCGACCTGGCGCACGATGGTGTCGGTGCATTGTTCGAATACCTGGCGATCCTCGGTGAGGACGCGCCCGTATTTCCGGCGCAGGCGCTCCGCCGAGAGCTGGATGGGCGTGAGCGGGTTCTTGATCTCGTGCGCGATGCGCCGCGCGATGTCGGCCCAGGCCGAAGTGCGCTGCGCGGCGACGAGCTCGGTGATGTCGTCGAGCGTGAACACATAGCCGTGCTCGGGCGCGGCCGCCTGTTCGGTGGTGACCCGCACGGACACCGTGCGCTCGCGGCCCGCGCGGTTGATCGCCACCTGTCCCTGCACAAGGCGCTGCGGCGAGCTTCGCGCCGACGCCAACATGCCGGCGAGTTCCGGCACGACCTCGGCGAGCGGCTGGCCCAGCGCCTCGGCCTCGCTCGATGCGATCAACTTCTCGGCGGAGCGGTTGAGGATGCTGATGCGGCCGTCGCCGTCGACGCCGATCACGCCGGCGCTCGCTCCCGCGAGCACCGCCTCCATGAAGCGGCGGCGGCTGTCGATGAGATCGCGGGCGCGCACGATGTCGTCGTGCTGCGTCCGCAGCTCGTGCGTCATCTTGTTGAAGGTCTCGCCGAGCTGGGCGAGATCGCCTTCCGATCGCCGCACCGGAACCTGCACATGAAGATTGCCGGTCGACACGATATTCGCCGCGCCGATCAGGCGGCGAATCGGCGCCACCAGGCGATTGGCGAAGTTGAGCCCGATCCACACCGACGACAAGAGCACCGTCAGCGCGATCACCGTAAACATGAGCGCAAACGCGATCAGCACCCCGAGCCGCCGCGCTTCGAGCGCGGCGTATTCGCTGACGCTCGTCTGCGTGTCGCGGAATTGCGAGACCACCAGCGGATTGAGCGGTCGCGCGACATAGAGATAAGTGTCGTCGTAATTGCGCAGCTTGATCGCAGCGGACACATAATTGGCGTCGGGATGCACCACGACCTGCGGCTCGACCTCGCCGATACTGGGAATCTCGTTCTTGGATGGCAGCGCCAGTTCGCGATCGATCTTGATGTCGGCCTTGTCGATGACGCTCTGGTCGGGTCGGATCATCATCGTGGCCGGCAGGCCGCGCACCGACGCCTGCCCGGTCAGGAACTGACGAAAACGGTCGCGATCCTGGTCGAACAGCGGGCGTGCGCGGGCGATGTCGAAGGCCATGGCCTGGATTTCGCCGCGCAGCATCTGCGCGTGCTCGGTCAGATAGGCCTCCGTCACGATCAGCGAATTGGCGATCACGCTGCGGGTGCGTTCCGAGAAGAAGCGGTCGAGCCCGCGATCGAGCGTGACGCTCGCGACCACCGCGACGAGGATCGCGGGCGCAGCGGCAATGACGGAGAAGAGCCGCACGATGCGTACATGGAGCTGCGCGCCCGCCCGACCGCGCCGGCGCGCCTGCAGAATCTGCCAGACCTCGCGGCCGATGATCCCGAGGAGCAGGAACACGGCCGCGCCATTCACCATCAGGAGACTGACGACGACATTATGAGTGGGGACGACCGGCGTCAGCCCGGCCAGGACCAGGAACGTGACCAGCGCGGAGACAAGGGCGATGCCGACGACGATCGGCCCGACAATGCCGGTCGCGACGCCGGTGCCGGGCTTGACCACACTCGCGAATTCGCCGGTCGCCGCGTCGTCGACCGTTGCCATGAGTTCCCCTCAGCAGAGATCGGGCGGCGCGGTTTTGATAATGAGAATGCGCGCACGCCACGCCCCTTGCGGCGTTTATACAACAATGTTGCCGAATTGAGACGAATCCACGGCGGCGTTCCCGTCGGAGCGCCGCAACCCCACTGAAATTCATCCGGTCGTGCGGATTACCCGGATATCGAGATCGCGGATTTTCTTGCGGAGCGTGTTGCGATTGACTCCCAACAGCTCGGCCGCCCTTATCTGGTTGCCGCGGGTGGCGACGAGCACCGCCGAGAGCAGCGGGTACTCCACCTCTCGGAGAATGCGGTGATACAGCCCGCGGGGCGGGAGGCCGTCGGCGAACCCGGCGAAATAGCGGGCGAGATGCCGCTCGACGGTGGTTGAGAGATTTTCCTCCAGACGCGGCTCATCGGGCGTCGCGCTTACGGCGGGCTGCGCGAGTTCGTCCTCGATGACGGCGGCGGAAATCGTTTCCTGCGGATAGAGCGCGACGAGCCGGCGCGCCATGTTCTCCAGTTCGCGCACATTGCCCGGCCAGTGATAGCGCTTGAGCCGGTCGAGGGCGGGCTTTTCGATCTGCTTCGGCGGCAAGCCTTCGCGCTCGGCCTGGGTGAAGAAGTGATGCACCAGATCCGGAATGTCCTCGGTGCGCTCGCGCAGCGGCGGCAGGCGCAGCGGGACCACATTGAGACGAAAGAACAGGTCCTCACGAAACAGGCCCTGCTGGATCAGGATGCGCAGATCCTTGTTGGTCGCGGCAATGATGCGGACATCGGCCTTGATCGGCGTGCGCCCGCCCACCGTCGTGTACTCGCCCTGCTGCAACACCCGCAGAAGGCGGGTCTGCGCCTCCATCGGCATATCGCCGATCTCGTCGAGAAACAGCGTGCCGCCGTCGGACTGTTCGAAGCGGCCGGCGCTGCGCGCATTGGCGCCGGTGAACGCCCCCTTCTCGTGCCCGAACAGCTCCGATTCGATGAGATCGCGCGGGATCGCCGCCATGTTGATGGCGACGAAGGGCCCGTTGCGGCGCTTGCCGTAATCGTGCAGGGCGCGGGCGACTAGCTCCTTACCAGTGCCGGACTCTCCCGTGATCATCACCGTGAGGTCGGTCTGCATCAGCCGCGCGAGCAGGCGGTAGATTTCCTGCATCGCCGGCGAGCGGCCGACCAGCGGAATCGCCTCCATTTCCTCCGGCTGCGTCGGCTTTGACGCGCGCTCCTTCGGCTCGGCGAGAGCGCGCCCGACGATCGTGATCAGCTCTTTGAGATCGAACGGTTTGGGCAGGTATTCATAGGCGCCGCGCTCGGACGCCCGGATCGCCGTCATGAACGTGTTCTGCGCGCTCATCACGATGACCGGCAGGTCGGGCCGGAGCTTCTTGATGCGCGGCAGCAGATCGAAGGCGTTCTCGTCCGGCATCACCACATCGGTGATGACGAGATCGCCCTCCCCTTGGCTCACCCAACGCCAGAGGGTCGCGGCATTGCCGGTCGAACGAACCTCGTAACCCGCGCGCGAGAGCGCCTGGTTGAGCACGGTGCGAATGGCGGAGTCGTCATCTGCGACCAGAACCCGTCCCGTCGGCATCATCACCCTCGTCCGAAACCTTTGGCGGCGCCGCCGGGCTCGGCGTCGTCACCCGTGTACATCGGCATCAGCACGCAAAAACACGTCTTGCGCGGCTGCGACTCGCATTCGACGATTCCCCCATGATCGCCGATGATCTTCGCGACGAGCGCCAGCCCCAGCCCGGTTCCGGTCGGCTTGGTCGTCACGAATGGATCGAACAAATGCGGCCGCAGATCGTCGGGCACGCCTGGCCCGTTGTCCTTGACGCAGAACTCCAGCGGCAAGGATACGCGCGTCTTGCTTCCGGGCAGCAACAGGCGAACGCCCGGGCGGAACGCGGTGGTAAGCTGGATCTCGCCGTCGCTCGCGTTCGGACCGATCGCCTCGGCGGCGTTCTTGACCAGATTGAGAAAGACCTGGATGAGCTGGTCGCGATTGCCGAGAATGGCCGGCAGCGAGGGATCGTAATCCTCGACAAAACGGATATTCCGCGCGAAGCCCGATTGGGCGAGCTTCTTCACATGTTCGAGCACCGCGTGGATGTTGACCGGCTCGCCCTCGACCGGCCGCTTGTCGGCGAACACCTCCATCCGGTCGACGAGCTTGACGATGCGGTCGGCTTCCTCGCAGATGAGCCGCGTCAGCGAGCGGTCGTCGTCATTGACCGACTGCTCGAGCAACTGAGCCGCGCCACGGATGCCCGATAGCGGGTTCTTGATCTCGTGCGCCAGCATGGCGGCGAGCGCCGTCACCGAGCGGGCGGCGCTGCGGTGGGTGAGCTGGCGATCCATTTTGTCGGCAATGGTGCGCTGCTGCAGCATGACAACCACATTGCCGGTCTGCTCGAGAACGGGCGCGACATGCAGATCGACCAATCGATCGCCTGATACGCGGGGCGTGCCGAGGTCCACCTTGTATTCGTTGACGGCCGCGCCGCGGCTGCGGACCTGATCGATCAAAGCGAGCAGCGGACTGCCGAAAGGCACCAGGTCGCGCAACACGTAACGGCGCAGCAATGTCGCCGAGACGTCGAAGAACTGTTCCGCCGCCGCGTTGGCGTCGCATACCTCCCCGTTCGGCCCGACCACGATCACCGGATGGGGCAAGGAATTGAGCACGGCCTCGGCCGCGTTCGCCGAGTTCGAAGAAAGCATGCCATTCGCGGCCCGGAACGAGCGGTTCCCCATTTTTGCGAGCCTCATGCCGCGACCCGCCACGTCAAGGCGGCGAACGCATCGCGCAGGCGTCTCGCCGTCTCGGCCGGCGCTTCGGCCGTCAGCACATGGCGACGCCACGCTTTGACCGAGCCCGCCCCTGCGCCCGACTCGACCCCGGCGACGTCGAGCGCCCAGCCGAGATGCTTGCGCACCTGCTTCGCCCCGATCCGAACGCCGTAATGCGCGAGCGTCTCCTCATGAAGCCGCAGCGCGAACGCGAGCTGGGCTTCCAGCGGCGGCGCGTCCTCAGCCTGTCCGGTCGCAAGATAGCGGGCGAGCTGACCGGGAAACCAGGGTCTGCCCTGGGCGCCGCGTCCGACCATCACCGCGTCGGCGCCCGATTGCGCGTGCGCACGCTCGGCGTCGGTGAAGCTCTCAATATCGCCATTGACGACGACCGGGATCGAAACCGCCTGCTTGACGGCGCGCACCGCCGTCCAGTCCGCTTTCCCCGCGAAGAACTGGCAGCGGGTGCGGCCATGCACGGTCAGAAGCCGGACGCCCGCGGCTTCCGCGCGCCGCGCGAGCGCCGGCGCGTTGATCGACTGATGATCCCAGCCGAGCCGCATCTTCAGCGTGACCGGCACGTCGACCGCCACGACCGTCGCCTCAATCAGGCGAAGCGCATGATCGAGATCGCGCATCAGCGCCGAGCCGCTCGCGCCGCCCGTCACGCGGCGGGCCGGACAGCCCATATTGATGTCAATGATGTCGGCCCCCTGCCCGGCCGCGATGCGCGCGCCTTCGGCCATCCAGCGCGCCTCGCAGCCCGCGAGCTGCACCATATGCGGGCCGGTCGGCGGTTTCGTGATCCGCAGCCACTCGGTGCGCCGGCCTTCCGCGAGCGCGGCGCAGGCGGTCATTTCCGACACGACGAGCCCAGCCCCCAGCTCCGCCGCGAGACGACGGAACGGCAGGTCGGTCACGCCGGACATGGGCGCGAGCATCACTCGGTTGGGCAAGGCAAGCGGGCCCAGCCTGATGTCGGGTCCGGTCGCTCGAAAGACTGCCGTCATGTTTGCCTATTAATTGGGCGGCTTTTCTTCGTGCATAGATATTAGCCAAATCTTATCCGCGCGCAAGCCCTTCGCATCTGCGAAAAGCCTCAACTTTAGACTCTGTTCACGACCTCAAAATGGGCCTTGCTCGCGCGGGCGAACCGGCTAAACGGGAGCATCAAGTCCCTGCCCAAGCGCGCGGTCGAAAAAAGCGGAAACCGGTCCGTCCCGCAGCGTGCCGCTATCCAGCCGGCGCGGATTGGCGGGCTAGCCTCAGTCGCGCGAACCGACGCGCCGTAGGAGCTCGAATCACATGCCTGGCGCAGTAGCAGCGATCGTAGTCGCCGGCGGGCGCGGGGTTCGCGCCCGCGGCGAATTGCCGAAACAATACAGGATGATCAGAGGAGTTCCTGTGCTGCGCCGCAGCCTCCTCGCGTTCACGTCCCATCCCGAAATACAGCTTGTCCAGCCGGTGATCCATCCCGACGACGAACGCCTGTTTCAAGCCGCCGCCGACGCCCTGCCGATACGGACTCCGGTCAATGGCGGCGCGACCCGCCAGGCCTCGGTGTTTGCCGGGCTGGAAGCGCTTGCCGCGGACGCGCCGGAGATCGTGCTCGTGCATGACGCGGCGCGGCCTTTCGCCTCGGCGGCGCTGATCTCGCGGGCGATCGCGGCCGGCCGGGCCGGCGCCGCCATTCCGGGCCTGCCGGTCAGCGACACGGTGAAGGCGGTCGATGCGTCGGGACGGGTGGTGGAAACGCTCGACCGGGCGCGTTTGCGCACCGTCCAGACGCCGCAGGCCTTCGCCTATTCGGCCCTCCTCGCCGCTCATCGCAAGGCGCGGGCCGCCGAGCGCGACGACTTCACCGACGACGCAGCGCTCGCCGAATGGGCCGGCATGGCGGTCGGCGTGTTCGCGGGCGAGGCCGCCAATGCCAAGCTCACGACGGCGGAGGACTTCGCGCGCGCCGAACGGGAGAGCCTCGCGGCGCTCGGCGACGTCCGGACCGGGCTGGGCTATGACGTCCACGCCTTCACCGCCGGGGACCACGTCATGCTCGGAGGCGTCCGCATCCCGCACGACTGCGGCGTTGCGGGCCACTCGGATGCCGATGTCGCCCTCCATGCGCTGGTCGATGCGATCCTCGGCGCGCTGGCCGACGGCGATATCGGGATGCATTTCCCGCCGAGCGACCCGCAATGGCGCGGCGCATCGTCGGATCGCTTCCTCACGTTCGCGGTCGAGCGCGTGCGCCAGCGCGGCGGCCTGATCGCGCATCTCGACGTCGCCATCGTGTGCGAGGCGCCGCGCATCGGCCCCCACCGCGAGGCGATCCGCGCCCGCATCGCCGCCATTGCCGGGATCGCGCCCGATCGGGTCGGCCTCAAGGCCACGACGAGCGAGAAGCTCGGCTTCACCGGCCGGCGCGAGGGCTTGGCCGCTTATGCGACCGCGACGATCAGGCTGCCATGGGCCGCGTCGTGACCGAGACCGGCCCGGCCGCGCCGCAGGCGGCGGTGATGCCGGACGAGCTCGGCGAGGCGGCCGAGCGCGTTCTCTCGCTCTGCCGGGCCGGCGGTTTCACCGTCGCGACGGCGGAGTCGTGCACGGGAGGCCTCGTGGCGGCGGCGCTGACCGATATTGCCGGCTCCTCCGACGTGTTCGAGCGCGGCTTTGTCACCTATTCGAACGCAGCGAAGGAAACGGTGCTCGGCGTGCCCGCGGCGATTCTGGAACGGCACGGCGCGGTCAGCCGCGAAACCGCGGAGGCCATGGCGGCAGGCGCGCTCGCGTGCTCTCGCGCGGATTTCGCCGTCGCGATCACCGGCATCGCCGGGCCGGGTGGAGGGTCGGCGGACAAGCCGGTCGGCCTCGTTCATTTTGCCGCCGCCGCGCGGGACGGCAGGACGATTGAGCGGGAGGAGCGGTTCGGCGATATCGGGCGGCAATACGTGCGCCTGCGCTCGGTCGCGGTGGCGCTCGCGCTGTTGGAGACGCTCGCTGCCGGGGCCGAAGCCTCAGCCGCCCCAAGCTAACCGGAGGCGATGACGCGGGAGCCGCCGATCCCGTAAACCTGGTCGGCGCGCTTCTCGAACGCCGTGGCGAAGCGGCGGAACGCCGCGTCGAACACCGCTCCCATGACCGCGCTCAGGATGCGGCTCTTAAACTCGTAATCGATGTAGAATTCGACCTCGCTCGCCCTCTCGCCAAGCGGCCGGAACGACCAGCGGTTCGACAAGACGTGCAGCGGCCCGTCGAGATACTCGACCGTGATCCACAGCTCGGGCCGGTGCATGGTGACCCGGGTGGTGAAATATTCGCGGACGACCTTGTAGGCGACCGTCATGCGGGCGGTCGCGACCTCGACCCCCTCGGCGGTCTGCGTGCGCCCGCGCACGCGCATGTCTTTGCAGAGCGGCACGAATTCGGGATAGCGCTCCATGTCGACCACGAGCGCGAACATGTCGTTCGCGGAATGTCGCACGCGGCGTCTGGCCTTGAACTGCGGCATCGCGACTATCGCCCGCCCGCCCGCGCGGCTTTGAGGCGCTGGAAGTCGTCGCCCGCATGATGCGAGGAGCGGGTCAAGGGCGACGCCGCGACCATGTGAAAGCCCTTGGCGTAGGCGATGGTTTCAAACGCCTTGAACTCGTCCGGCGGGACATAGCGCTCCACCGCGTGATGCTTGCGCGTCGGCTGCAGATATTGCCCGATGGTCAGGAAATCCACGTCGGCCGAGCGCAGATCGTCCATCACCTGCAGCACCTCGTTTCGGGTCTCGCCGAGGCCGAGCATGATGCCCGATTTGGTGAACATCAGCGGATCGAGTTCCTTGACCTGCTGCAGCAGCCGGATCGAGTGGAAATAGCGCGCGCCGGGCCGCACGGTGAGATAACGCGACGGCACGGTTTCCAGATTGTGGTTGAATACGTCCGGCCGCGCGGCGACGACCGTCGCTGCCGCGCCCGGCTTGCGCAGGAAATCGGGGGTCAGCACCTCGATCGTACTCCCGGGCGAGTGCGCGCGGATCGCCCGGATCACCGCCGCGAAATGCCCTGCCCCGCCGTCGTCGAGATCGTCGCGATCGACCGAGGTGACGACGACATGCGCAAGCCCGAGCTTGGCGCTCGCCATTGCGAGGCGCTCCGGCTCGGCCGGGTCGAGCGGTCCGGGCAGCCCGGTCTTGACATTGCAGAAGGCGCAGGCGCGCGTGCAGGTGTCCCCCATGATCATGAAGGTGGCGTGCTTCTTGTCCCAGCATTCGCCGATATTGGGGCAGCCCGCCTCCTCGCACACGGTGTGCAGCCCGTT
>DASUPI010000320.1:0-2961 GCA_036281135.1 Rhodoplanes sp.
TGTTCATCCGCTTCGGTCTGAACGACAGATGCGCGCGCTGCGGCAACCGCGTTGCGCTTCGCCGTGACCGCAAGGCGAAGGTCGGTTTCGTCGATCCGCATCAGCGGCTGACCGGCTTTCACCTGCTGACCGGAACTGAGAAACCGTTCCACGATCTTGCCGGCAACGCGAAAACCGAGGTTGCTCTGGACTCTCGCCCCGATGATGCCCGTGAAGACGCGTTCGGATCCAGCCACCCGCGTTGCTGTCACCAGCCTGACGATGGGCGGTTCCTGCCGCGGGTCGCTCACGGCGGAGGCAGGCGCGCGAATGGAAAGCGCAACGAATGCAGCCACCCCGGCCACCGCGATCAGGACGCTCCCCACCACAATAACGGGTCTCTTTTTCATGCTACCGCCTCATTGAACAATAGATTGCGTACGAACTCTATATCTGATATAGATTTCGAATGCAATCTAAAAAATTGGAGGTTTTCAATGCGCGTGAGTCGCGTTCAGGCCGCGGAAAACCGCGAAACCGTGATCAATGTGGCAAGCCGCCTTTTTCGGGAGCGCGGGTTTGACGGCATCGGTCTTAAGGATCTGATGAAGGGTGCCGGGCTGACCCAAGGCGCCTTCTACAAGCAGTTCGCATCCAAGGACGACCTGGCGGCACAGGCGTCCAGGCGAGCATTGGAGAGCGCCTTCAGCCGATGGTCAGCCGCAGCCGAGGCCAATCCGCAGGACCCGCTTGGCGCGGTGATCGCGTTCTACCTCAGTATGGGCCATCGCAGAGAACGGATGGACGGCTGTCCGGTCGTTGCGCTCGGCTCGGATGCGGCCCGGCAGGGCGCCGACGTGAAGGCGTCATTCGAAGCCGGCATCAGCGAATACCTTGAGCTGCTCGGTCGTTGGGTTGGCGAGGCCGACGGCGAGGAGCCTGGCGGCAAGGCCATGGCCATTCTCTCGACCATGGTCGGTGCGTTGCTTCTGTCGCGCGTCGTCAACGACGAGCGGCTGTCGAAGCGGTTCCTGCAAGCGGCCGCCGAGAGCGTGCTGATGGGGTCGTCCTCTCGCGCGGCCGGACTGTCGTCACGCTCGAGGGCAGGATCGAGGACGCCCAAGGCAGGCTCCACGCGCAAGGCGCGTCGACATGCCTCGTCGTGAGCAGGAAGCCGTGATGTCCGCGCTTTCGATCGCGAACGCCGCGCCTTCCGAGCGCCGCCTGACGGGGGGAATCCTGTTCCTGCTCGCCGGTCTGGCTGCGCTCGGCGCGCTCGCCACGAACATCATTCTTCCCGCCTTTCCGCGGATTGGCGCTGGCCTCGGCGCTTCTCCCCAGGAGCTTGGCCTGACATTAAGCAGCTTCTTCGTTGCGTTCGCGTTCGGGCAGATTCTGGCCGGACCGCTCTCCGACCGCTTCGGCCGCAAATGGCTGGTGTTGGGGGGCCTTGCGGTCTTTGCCGCGGGCAGCGTCATTTGTGCCTTCGCCGACACCTTGTCCTTCCTGATCTTCGGCCGTGTCATCCAAGCGCTCGGGGCTTGCGCCGCCTCGGTCCTGTCGCGCGCCATCGCACGTGACCTGTTCGACGGCGGGGCGCTCGCACGGGCTCTTGCGCTGACGATGATTGCCGGGGCGGCTGCGCCGGGCTTTTCGCCTCTGCTCGGAAGTGCGCTTGACGGCCTTTTCGGTTGGCGGATCACCTTCGTTGTCGTTGCGGCTTTTGGCTTGGTGCTCGCGCTGCATTATTCCAGCCGCGTCGGCGAAACGCATCCGGCGGACCGTAGGGTGTCCCTCGCGGCTTCGGCCGTAGCATCCGCCTATGTCCGCCTGGCCATCGATCCGCGCTTTCTCCTTCCCGCTCTTTCAGTGAGCCTTGTCATCGGCGGGCTCTACACCTTCTTCGCTGCGGCGCCCGCCATCCTGATGAGCGAGCTGGGCCTTACCGCCTTTGAACTCGGATTGACTTTCGCAACGACGGTTCTGATCGTCTTCGCGGCGGGGTTTCTCGCGCCGCGCCTGGCTCATCGCTGGGGTCAGCGTGCTGTCGGCATGATCGGCCTCTTCATCGCTCTCGCTGGCGGCCTCTTCATGTTCGCGTTCGCCGCAGCACCGGCCTTCATGCCCTTCACCATGGCCATCGGGCTGTATCTGCTTGGCATGGGATTGATCAATCCGCTCGGCACTGCGATCGCGCTCCATCCTTTTGGACGGCAGGCCGGGCTGGCATCGGCGCTGCTCGGTTTTTTGCAGATGGGCTGCGCAGCCATCGGCGCATCGTTTGCCAGCGTTTTGCCTCTTCAGCCGTCTGTTTCCCTTGCGGTCATCCTGACCACGGGTTCGGCGCTTGCCCTTCTGGTCTTTCTTCCGGTCGCGCTGCGTCAGCCCCGCGCGGAGCAGAGCGGTTCCGGCAGCGCGTCGAGATCGGCAGGAGGCTAGATGCGACGGATTGTTGTCACTGGTCTCGGAGCGGTCACGCCACTCGCCGCGGGTGTCGAAGCGTCCTGGTCGCGTCTGCTGGCCGGCCGCTCGGGCATCCGTCGGCTTCCGGACGATGTGGTGAGAGATCTGCCGGCGAAAGTTGGCGGGGCGGTTCCCTCGCTGAAAGAAGATCCGGACGCTGGTTTCGATCCTGATGCCGTCCTGGCGCCGAAGGATCAGCGCAAGGTCGATCGCTTCATTCTCTTTGCGCTGGCGGCGGCCGAAGAGGCGCTTGAGCAGGCGAAATGGAAGCCTGCCTTGGAAACGGATCGCCTGCGCACAGCCACGATCATCGCTTCGACCACGCCGCACTCGCCGGCAGAGCCATATTCGCTGCTTTTCTCGCGCCGCTGCGCAAGGTCGAATGGGTGGTCTATGCAAAGAAGCCGTTTGGCGGGCCGCAGGCCGTGCTCGCCTACCTGTCGCGCTACACCCACCGTGTCGCCATATCCAATCGCCGGCTGATCTCAGCCGACGAGACCGGCGTCACGTTCAGATGGA
>DASUPI010000321.1:0-2917 GCA_036281135.1 Rhodoplanes sp.
ACGCAGATACTGCGAATGCATGCGATAGGGAAGGCGGGTCGGATCGGCGTTCCAGGTGGTGAGGTCCGTCACCTTGTCGCGGTCGCCGAGCAGATATTCGCGGATCAGCCGCGACCAGACGAGGTCGTTCGAGCGAAGCGCGCGGAAGGCGCCGACCATCTGGCTCGAATCGAGCACGCCCTGGTCCCACATCATGTCTTCGATGAACGCGATCTGGCTCTCGTCGACGAACAGCATCAGTTCGCCCGCCTCGCTGTAATCGGTCTGCGCGGCGAGCAGCGTGACGGAGGCGAGCCGGTCATGCTCGTCGCGCGCGAGCGTGGCGGCCGCGATGGCGAGCATGGTGCCGCCGAGGCAATAGCCGCAGGCATGCACGTCCTGACCGGGCACGATGGCGTTGACGGCGTCGAGCGCCGCGAGCACGCCCGAGGTCCGGTAGGTGTCGAAAGTGATGTCGCGGTCGGCAGGCGTCGGATTGCGCCACGAAATCATGAAGACCGTGAAGCCGCGCTCGGTGAGATAGCGCACCAGCGAGTTTTCCCGGCTGAGATCGAGCACGTAGTACTTCATGATCCAGGCGGGAACGATGAGGATCGGCTGGGCGACCACCTCGCTCGTCGCCGGCCTGTACTGGATGAGCTCCATCAGCTCGTTGCGGTAGATGACCTCGCCCGGGGTGGCGGCGATTTCCTTGCCCACCCGGAACTGGCTGTTTATGGGCATCGGCTCGGCCGCGAGAATGCGCAGCGAGTCCTCGAAGAAATTGGCGGCGCCGCGGGTCAGATTCCCGCCGGCCTCCTTGAACGTGCGCTCGATGATCACCGGGTTGAGCCACGGCACGTTGGAGGGCGACATCACGTCCAGCATTTGGCGCGCCAGGAAGGAAACGCGCGCCGCATTCTTAGGCGTCATGCCGCGCACTTCGCGGGTGGCGCTCCGCCACCATTCCTCTTGGGCGAGAAAGGCTTGCTGCAAGAAAACGAAGGGCGGAATTTTCCACGCCGGGTCTGAGAATCGGAGATCATAGTCCTGCGGCGCGAAGGGCGGCCCGGGGCTCTGGCCGAGCGCGCTGCGCCCGACAAAAGCGGCGAGTCGCGTCGTTCCTCGCCACGCCGCAAGCGCAAGCTCCAGTTGCCGACCGGGAGCCCGGGTGAGATGCGAAACCCAATCGGACCAGGCGACGAATTGCGCGTGCGGAGAAACGCCGTGGGTGACGCGGGCGGTGATCGCGCGCGCAAGCCTGTCGAGCGTCTCGAACGAAACCGCGTCGGGGTTTTCACGCGCCCGCGGCGGGGTCGACGCCGGCGCGCGCGCGGGAGGGGCCGGAACGACGGTCAGATAGGGCGGGGCGGGGCGGTTCACGTCGGGATCATCCTGCGTCTGCACTCGAACCAGATAAACCTGCTTTGAGCGTATATCGATCAAAGTCCCTGCCCGTGAAATTTTCATGACAGTGCGCGGCGCCTGCATAGCTGCTATGCAGGCGCGTGCGCACCAATTCACGGCTGTATCGACTGAAACGTTATGCGGCCATTCCCTCGCCGGCTTCCGGATGATGTTGTAGGAAGTGGCGCAGAACGGCAACCAGCCCGGAGGCGTGCTTTACGTCGTCGCGGTCGAGGGATGCGTGGATATCATCGATGATCATCGTGCGGATGCGCTCGGCACCATGCTTCTGGTGAAGCAGGTAGCTTGCCAGGGCGGCAGCCGGAATTTCTCCGATGTGCTCATGCTCGCAGATGGCGTCGATCTCGTCTTGATCCAAGCCGCACAGGGCAATGCAGTCCTCTAGGCTGATCATCGCTGATACCTCGGTTTTCCAATATTTGGCGCGCCGCTCCCAGCCGGGAGGGGGTGGTTGGCTACAAAAATGATTATAGGGGAAAATTCAAGGCCCACGATTTGACGCAGAACAAGGTTGCGCGTTTCGGCGCCGGGCCGATGTTGCGGCCTTTCGCCGCGCGCGGTGCGAACGCGGTCAGCCGGCGGCCCCGACCCGCCCCGCCTCCCAGCCGAGCATCGCGCGCTTGCGGGTGAGGCCCCAGTGATAGCCGGTGAGGTCGCCGTGCTTGCCGATCACCCGATGGCAGGGCACCACGAAGCAGAGCGGGTTCCGGCCGACCGCGGCGCCGACCGCGCGGGCGGCCTTGATCGTGCACACTCTTGCGGCAACATCGGAGTAGGTGGTGAGGCGCCCGAGCGGAACTCGCAGCAATGTCTCCCACACGCGCACCACGAAATCGGTGCCGATCAGCACGATCCGCAGCGGCTCGTCCGGCCGCCAGCGTGCGGGGTCGAAAATGCGGCTCGCGAGCGCCGCGGCGCCTTTCTGGTCATGGACATAGGACGCGTTCGGCCAGCGTCCCTGCATGTCGCCGAGCACGGACTGCTCCTCGCCGGAATCGGCGAAGGCAAGACCCGCCAGCCCGCGCTCGGTCGCCATTACCAGGGCGGTCCCGAACGGGCAGGGGTGGAAGCCGAATCGCAGTGTCAGTCCGGCGCCGCCCGCCTTCCACTCGCCGGGCGACATCGCCTCATGCGTGACGAACAGGTCGTGCAGCCGGCCCGGCCCCGACAGACCGACCTCGTAAGCGGCGTCGAGCACGCTCGCCGAATCGCGCAGCAACCGGCGCGCATGATCGAGCGTGATCGCCTGGAGGAAGGCTTTGGGGGTAAGCCCCGCCCAACGTCGAAACAGCACGCCGAGCCCGTCGGCGGAGAGGCCGACGGCGCGGGCGACCGCTTCCACATCCGGCTGGTCGCGCCAATGCTCGGACAAATAGGCGATCGCGCGGCGCACGCAGGCGTAATCCTCGGCCGCAGTCAGCAGCGGCAGCGGCGCCAAGCCCGGCGCGGGCCTGGCTTCGGTTCGGTCGACAGGAAGATCTGTGAGCATCATAGGCCCCGATCTAGGCCG
>DASUPI010000322.1:0-2365 GCA_036281135.1 Rhodoplanes sp.
CAGCGGGTGAGGGCCAATGGTGCGATGTTAGCAGGCGGCAGGTAATACGGTCAAAGCGCATCGCGCTGAACAAGGCGGTGCGCCATCGCCGGGCAGAAATCAAGCGAGAACTTTTCTGGAACGCGCAATACGGCCTGCCGCGGCCGACGGCGAGCCCGCGCTGAGAACACGAAGCGAACGTCGTGGCCACGGGCGTCATGCGGCGACTGACTGGGGTCGGCGGGCTTAAGCTTTGTTCCTCGGCGATTTCGCGTAACGGCATTGCCTCTGGCGCCGTGAGACGCGGCGCAACCCCCTCGGCCTACAGCGCCCTGAGATGGCGGATCGGGCGGCCGGGAGCGACGGCCTGAGCCGCCGCGACGATGGCGTTGGCGTCGATTCCATAATGGCGATAGAGCTCGGGGATCGAGCCGGTCTGGCCGAAATGCTCGACCCCGAGCGGGCGCGTGCGATGGCCGGCGACGGCGCCAAGCCAGGCGAGCGTCGCCGGATGCCCGTCGAGCACGGTGACGAGCGCGCAATAGGGCGGCGCCTCGGCGAGCAGCCGTTCGATGTGAGAGTGCGCATGCGCAAGCCCGCGCTCGCGCGCGCGGTTGGCCGCGGTCCAGCCGGCGTTGAGCCGGTCGGCCGAGGTCACCGCGAGCAGCCCGACATCGCGGCGGTCTTCCGCCATCAATCCGACGGCCTGGATCGCTTCGGGCGCAACGGCCCCGGTATAGGCGACCACGACCTGACAATTCGGTCCGGGTCGCCGCATCCAATAGGCGCCGTCGATGATTCCCTGGCGCAGTTCCGGCGTCATCGCGCGCTGCGGCTGCTCGATCGGCCGGGTCGAGAGGCGGAGATAGATCGAGCCGCCGGTTTCGTCGCGAAGCCAGGTCCGCTCGGAAGGCTCCGCCTCCCCGTTCCGCTGGATGTAGTCGAATGCGAAGGTGAGAATCGCAGCCAGTTCGTCCACGAAGGCGGGCTCGAAGGCCGCGAGCCCGTCCTGCGCCAGTCCGATGAGCGGCGTTGCGATCGACTGGTGCGCCCCGCCCTCGGGTGCGAGCGTGATCCCCGACGGGGTCGCCGCCAGTATGAAACGGGCATCCTGGTAGCAGGCGTAATTGAGCGCATCGAGCCCGCGCTCGATGAATGGATCGTACAGCGTGCCGATCGGAAACAGCCGCTGCCCGTGAATGGAATGGGCTAGCCCGAGTGCGGAGAGGAGGATGAACAGGTTCATCTCGGCAATGCCGAGCTCGATATGCTGACCTTGCGGCGAGAACTCCCAGGTCAGGGTCGAGGGGATGCGTTCGCTCTTGAACGTGTCCGCCATCGCCTCGCGCGCGAACAGGCCGCGCCTGTTGACCCAAGGTCCGAGATTGGTCGACATGGTCACATCAGGCGACGCCGTGACGATGCGATCGCTGAAGGCGCTGCGCTCCCGGCCGATCTCGTTCAGCAACGCGCCGAACCCCTGCTGGGTCGACATGTCCGGCTGGATGGCCACGGCAAGTTCGGACGGCGGCTCGACGCGCGCCGCCCGACAGCGGCGCGGACCGCCTTGCGCGAACGGCACGCGGCCGAGAAACGCCTGCAGCTCACCGGCCGGCAGGCTGAGCCCCTCGAAGAGGTCCCACTCGTGACCCGGCCGGATGTTCATGGCCTGGCGGAAGGTCTCCATCTGCGCCGTCGTCATCAGGCCCGCATGGTTGTCCTTGTGGCCCGCGAAGGGCAGCCCGTAGCCCTTGATCGTATAGGCGATGAAACAGGTCGGCCGGTCGTGATCGATCGACCCGAATGCGTCGAGCAGGGTCGGCAAGTCATGCCCGGCGAGATTGGTCATCAGCCGCGCCAGTTCGTCGTCGGACAGCTCGCCGATCAGGGCGAGGACTTTGGCTTCTCCGCCGAGATCGTCGGTCAGCCGCTTGCGCCAGGCCGCCCCGCCCTGGAAGACCAACGCCGAGTAGAGCTGGTTCGGGCAGGCGTCGATCCAGCTGCGCAACCCCGCGCCGCCCGGCTTCGTAAACGCGGCCTCCAGCAGTGATCCGTATTTCAGGATCACGACGTCCCAGCCGAAATCGCGGAACAGCGCCTCGTAGCGCGCCCACAGCCCCTCGCGGATCACCGCGTCGAGACTTTGCCGGTTGTAGTCGATGATCCACCAGCAGTTCCGCAGGCCCTGTTTCCAGCCTTCGAGCATCGCCTCGAAGACGTTGCCCTCATCCATCTCGGCGTCGCCGACGAGGGCGACCATGCGGCCTTCCGGATGCTCGCGGCCGAACCCATGCGCGCGCACATAGTCCTGGGTGAGTGCGGCGAACAGGGTTTGCGCCACACCGAGCCCGACCGAGCCGGTCGAGAAGTCGACATCGTCGGCATC
>DASUPI010000323.1:0-8931 GCA_036281135.1 Rhodoplanes sp.
CCCACCAGCGGCCGTCCGGCTCGGGCGCCTCGGCGACGGCCGCGAGCATCGGCGCGAGGTCGATATCGATGCGGCAGGGAATGTCGATCGCGACGCGCATGAGCGGTGCCGGCGTTTTCGGCGACTGCGCGACGACCGGCACGGCGGGCTCGACACGCGGCGCGGTCTTCCCGATCGTAACGGCTTTTGACGCCCGCGGCTTCACCGGCGCGGCGGTCTTGGGCGCGGCTTTCTTCGACGCGGCCGCGGCGCCGGGGGCAGGCGGCCGTCGGCCCCACATGCGCCGGCCCCGCAGCGACGATTGCTCGCGCCCCATGATCGCGTCGAGCTGATCGACCAGCCAGCGGTAATGCGTCATCCCACCGGCGAAGGCATGATAAGCCTCCGCCCATTCGGTGAGGCCATGCCGTTCCAGAAGAGCCTGCGCGACAACGCGCTTCTTCTCCTGGTTTAGCGCCAGCGCGTGCAGAAGATGATGGCTCGCCTTCGGCATGAAGCGCTTGGAGTAACGTTTCAAGAAAACGAGCGCCCGGCGCGGTTGTTCGTCCAGCACCGCAGCGGTCGCAGCGAGCAACAAAATGGCCGGATCGCCGGGGCAGGTTGCGATCGCGTCCTCGGCAAGTGGCAAGTACCCGTGGTCAGGGCGGCGCCCCTCGATGGCCGCCATAAGCCGATCGATCCAGGCCCAAGATTCGCTTGGCGTATCGAGTTCGACGGGGGTGAAGCGCGGCAGCGCGGCGGTCATGCCTGTATCCGCTTGTTTCGGCGTCTTTCGAGCGCCCACGCAATCTGCCGACGATACAATGATTCGGCGGGATAGAGGCGGACTCGAAACGCCGACCGATCGACCGCCTATCGGCGAGTCAGAGGTTTCCCCCGGGAAAACGCGCCGCCGCAGGCATCGCCGACCACGCTCGTCACACTTGCAGCCCACCGCTTCCCATCGCCGCCGAATCGCGTCCTCGTCGATCATCCGACCGACCTACGCCTGTTCGCCCCGCGCCGGAATCCCCAAACCCGAGTCATTCCGACGCACGACGACGGATTGCGATTCAGTTATTTCCCGCAGTGTCCTAACTGGGAAACCAGTGAAACTCCCCCTCCCCCCGCGGCGTGGGGGGGATTGAACGCGGCCCCACGTCGCCGCCATTCAGGCCCAGCACTTCTCGGCCTTGCGCAGGGCGTGCTCGCGGCGCAGACGCAGGCGCATGACATCCGTGGTCGGGAGGTGGACCCGTCGCTTGGAGCCGCCGCGCAGCGCGTGCGCATTGTGCACGCAGGTGTGCACCCGCAGCAACCAGTCGAAAAAGCCCAAGCCTTGCTCGACGTCGGAGTCGATAAGATCGTCGGACATCAGGTCGAGGGTGGACATGGCGTCCTCCGGGGGTCTCTTTTTGGTAGAACACTGTTAACCTGCCCGAACGTTAGAGCGGACGGCGTCGCCGCGATGTGCGATCCGTCACATTTGCCCCCTAACGAAACCGTGAAGCGCATCGCCGCAGCAAGCGCCGCCCGGGTCGACCATCGGGGTGGCTGCGAAAGCAAACCTTGTCCCGGATTGGGGTGGAGGTCGCATGCTGCGCCCCGCGCGTCGCGACCTCCCCTGCATGGGGCGCAAGCGAAGGAGAGCAAGACATGAGCGGCCCACGCCACGGCGTCGTCGAGCACGTCAGCAGCCTGGCTTTCGGGCCGACCCTGCAGCGGCTGAAGGATAGGATCGCGTCCGCCGGCATGACGGTGTTCGCCTGTATCGACCACGCGGCGGGGGCGCGCGAGGTCGGCATGGGCATGCCGCCGACGGTGGTCTTGTTCTATGGCCATGCGCGCGGCGGCACGCCGATCATGCTGGCCGCGCCGCAGGCCGCCCTCGACCTGCCCCTGCGCGTGCTGGCGCGCGAGGACACGGACGGACGCACGGTGGTGTCATTCCGCCCCGTCGCACAGATGCTGCGCGAGGCGGGCGTTCCTGACTCGCTCGCGAGCCGCACCGAACCGGCGCAGCAAATCCTGGTCGATGCGATCGCGACGGCTTAGGGGCAGAGACGCTGAGGCACGCGGCGCCGCGCGGCCGGTCATCGCCGTTATGAAGCAGAAGACGTCGTTATTCCCTCGGAGAGGCCGATCGGCAACCTCCCGCAGCGCAGCAAACCGGCAGCGGCATAACGCCATCGACCCACACCGTCCGGCACAATCATCATCGTGTCATTTACGGCGTCGTCACGAAAGCCTTCGACGGCCTTGCCGACCGCGCGGAAAAGCAAGATAACAGCTTCGCGCCTGCGAGATGCCGACGAGGCCCCGCAGTTCCTTGGCTCCTTCCCATTCCGGATCAGTAACGACGTGGATACGAGAAAACCGGCGGCCCGCGTTGCGAGGCCGAAAAAGCAACCCGCCCGCACAACCCCTTCGAGCACGACGCAGGACACGGTCCCGCACCCGGCGACGGACGCCCCGTCCTACGGGCCCGGCCTCGCCAGCCGCACGTTCTTCATCGAGGCGATTGAGCCCAGGGTCGACGGCGGCCGCTTTGCGGTGAAGCGGATCGTCGGCGAGCCGATCGAGGTGACGGCCGACATATTCCGCGACGGGCATGAGGTGATCGCCGCGGCGCTGCGCTGGCGGCGCGAGGGCGACCCCGCTTGGCAGTCCGTTCCCATGCTGTTCCATGACAACGACCGCTGGCGCGCCGTTTTCACCCCGACCGAACTCGGCCGGCACGTGTTCGCCATCGAGGCCTGGACGGCCGCATTCGGCACCTGGCGGCGCGACTGCCTCGTGAAGCAGAAGGCGGGCGTCCCCATCCAAGTCGAGCTGCTCGAGGGCCGCGCCCTGGTGGCGGCTGCACTCGCGCGGGCGGGCGGGCGCGCAGGCACGCTGCAGGCCGTGCTCGACGCATTCGAGCGCTCGCACGCGCCCGCGCCGCTGCTCCAGGAGGAGCTCGCTTTGCTGATGGCGGAGGTCGAGGCCCGGCCGGACCTCACCTGGAGCGACGCCTTTCCGGTCACCGCGGAACGTCCGCGCGCCCGCGCCGGCGCATGGTACGAGCTGTTCCCCCGCAGCCAGACGAACGACGCCAAGCGGCACGGCACGTTCGACGACGTGATCGCGCGCCTGCCCGCCATCGCGGCGCAGGGCTACGACGTGCTGTATTTCCCGCCGATCCATCCGATCGGAAAGGCCAATCGCAAGGGCAAGAACAATTCGCTCAAGGCTGGGCCCGACGATCCGGGCAGCCCCTACGCGACCGGAAGCCACGAGGGCGGCCACGACGCGATCCATCCCGAGCTCGGCACGCATGCGGATTTCGACCGGCTGGTCGAAGCGGCCAAGGGGCACGGGATCGAGATCGCGCTCGATTTCGCAACCCAATGCTCGCCCGACCATCCGTGGCTTCGCGACCATCCCGACTGGTTCAAGCGCCGCGCCGACGGATCGATGCGCTACGCCGAGAACCCGCCGAAGAAATACGAGGACATCGTCAACCCGGATTTCTACTGCGCCGACCGCGTCGCGCTGTGGAACGCGCTGCGCGACGTCTTCCTGCACTGGGCCGAGCACGGCGTGCGCATTTTCCGCGTGGACAATCCGCACACCAAGCCCTTCCCGTTCTGGGAATGGGTCATCCGCGAAGTGCAGACGCGATACCCGGATGTCGTTTTTCTGTCGGAGGCCTTCACGAGGCCCAAGGTGATGAAGGCGCTGGCCAAGCTCGGCTTCACCCAGTCCTACACCTATTTCACCTGGCGCACCGGCAAGAAGGAGTTCGAAGAGTATCTCACCGAGCTCACGCGCTATCCGGAGCGGGAATTTTTCCGCCCGAACTTCTTCGTCAACACGCCGGACATCCTGCCCTTCCACTTGCAGCCGGGCGAGAGGTGGATGTTCATGTCGCGCATCGCGCTCGCCGCGACCCTGTCCGCGAGCTACGGCGTCTACAGCGGTTTCGAACTCCTCGAGCACACGCCGCTCGCCGCGGGAAAGGAGGAGTATCTCGATTCGGAGAAGTACGAGATCAGGCCGCGCGACTGGAACGCGCCCGGCAATATTACAGATTACATCACGCAGCTGAACAGGATCAGGCGTGAAAACCCGGCGCTGCAACAGACCGCCGATCTGCGCTTTGTGTTGATCGACAACGACAACGTCGCGGGCTTCGTGAAGGAGTCGCTCATTCACGACAATGCGGTGGCAGTCGCGATCGCGCTCGGCCGCGGGCCGTACGAATTCTGGTTCCATTTCGGCGATATGCAGATCGGCCCGGAGGGCGCGCGCCGACCGGTACGGGCGGTGGAAAACCTCCTGACCGGCGAACGGCGGATGATCGAATGGGGCGGCCTGCGGCTGTTCATCGATCCGGAGAACGACCCGGCCGTCTTCTTCCGCTGCATCGCCTGATCCCGTTTTGGCGCGAGACGGACTTATCCGCCTCGCGCTCGCTCGGTTCGACCGCCGCTTCTTTCGTTCACGCACTGCCCGGAGGGGGCGCGGCGATCCGCAGGGCTAATCTTCGGCAGGGGCATCACAATGCGCGTTCTATTCGCCACCAATGAATATCCGCCATACGTGTATGGCGGCGCCGGCGTCCACGTCGAATATCTCTCGCGCGAACTCGCGAAACTCACGCCCGTCGAAGTACGCAGCTTCCACGACCAGATGTACGACGACGGGCAGCTGCATGTGCGCGGGATCAAGGTGGACACCACCCATTTCGCCGGCTGCCCGCAATCCTTCGTCTCGCCGCTCCGGGCTTTGAGCACATGCCTCGCCTTTGTCGGGCAGGGCATCGGCAACGAGTTGGAGGGCAATGTCGAACTCATACACTGCCACACCTGGTACACGCATTTCAGCGGGATACTTGCGAAGATTCTCTACAACATACCCATGGTGATCACGGTCCATTCGCTGGAGCCGCTGCGGCCATGGAAACGCGAGCAGCTCGGGCATGGCTACGATCTCGCGCGCTGGATCGAAAAGACCGCGCTGGAATGCGCGGACACCATCATCGCCGTCTCAAACAGCACCCGCGAAGACATTCTGCGGCTGTTCGATGTGGACCCCTCCAAGGTCATCATCATTCCCAACGGCATCGATACCGATGAATACAAGCCGGTTCACGCCCCCGAAGTGCTGACCCAGCTCGGCGTCGATCCCGAGCGTCCCTATGTGCTGTTCGTCGGACGCATTACCCGGCAAAAAGGCCTTTACTATCTGCTGCAGGCGATCCCGCATATCGATCCCAATCTGCAAGTGGTGCTGTGCGCGGGCGATGCCGATACGCTCGCCATGCAGCGCGAGATCGAGGAAATCGTGCACGAGCTGCAGTCGCAGCGGCCCGGCATTGTCTGGATACCGAAAATGCTGCCGCGCGCCGACACCATCGCGCTCTATTCGCACGCCACGGTGTTTTGCTGCCCGTCGATCTATGAGCCGTTCGGCATCATCAATCTGGAGGCGATGGCCTGCAACACGCCGGTCGTCGGCAGCGCAGTCGGCGGCATTCGCGAAGTGGTGGTGGACGGCGAGACCGGCATTCTGGTCGACCCGCATGTGTCGCCCGAGCCGCCGCATGATCCGGTCGCTCCCGCCCGTTTCGAGCGCGGGCTCGCGGACGGCATCAACCGCATCGCGAACGATCCGGAATTATGCAAGCGCATGTGCGAGGCCGGCCGCCGCCGCGTCGAGGAACGCTACAGCTGGCGGAGCATCGCACGACAGACTTACGATCTTTACTTGAAGCTGCGCGCCCAGTATTCCGCCGAACCGCATTGATCTGTCCGGCGTTTCCCTGCACGATCCGGGCGCGGCGCCGGTGGGCGCGCGCACGCGATCGCTGTGGAGCGGAAGCTGTTCAGGACCGGAGGCGCTGTGACTTGCTCTCGCCTTCGCCCGCGTCCCGCGCGGGAAACGCGTCTGTCGCAATGTGTTCGGCGAGTTCGGCGAGCGAGCGCCGCAGGTCCATGTCTTCCAGCGCGCAGAACGCTTGCAGCAACCGCAAGACATAGGGTTCGGCAAGCATGGCCACGGGCGACGGTCCCGCATCCTCGCTCGCAGTCTGACCCGCGCCTTCAAAGAAGGCGGTGATCGGCACGGCGAGAATGGATGCGATCCTGAACAGCCGACCGCTTCCGACGCGATTGGTCCCGTTCTCGTATTTCTGTACCTGCTGGAACGTGACGTCGATTTTTCGGCCAAGCTCGGTTTGCGACATCCCGCGATCCTGGCGGAGGATCCGGATGTTGCGGCCGACCAGCATGTCGACGGCGTCGCGACGCCTTTCACCCATAGCCTATTCCTCCCCTCGTGCGGCAAACATCGCAGGGCCCGCCTTTGTGGACCGGCGACGCGGTGCGTTGCCTGCACGGTGCGGCTTATCCGAGGCGCTTATCGCATTTACCATCACGCATATACCTCCTTGTGGGCGATACTTTGGCTTTGACCCCTAACAGCATCCATCACGCATGGCGGTCCGTGAGGTGACTCACATAGCCATGTGCCTCTTATTTCAGAAGATTAAGCGTTTAACGGAACAGTCGTTCCGTCCATACTTAATATACCTAGGGCTGTGCTTCTCAATCGGACATAGCGCCGCAACAACATGGCTTAGACCAGTCGGCTTACCAGCTCGTCGGAACAAATGCCGCCGGCGGGGCTGCCGCCTGGACTTTGCCCGCATCGCCTTTCATTCGCGTCGGGTTGATGAAGCAGCGAACTCCCTGACGCCGTGGCTCATGACCTGACCCGCGCTGTGGGGTCGGATCGATCCGCGCCGGCCAAGACGTTGACACCCTACGTGCTGATGCACAATTCGGCCATCCGGCTGGTTCGAGTGGATTTCCCTGCCCAAGGCCGACGCCTCAAGCACTCCCCTTCCGCGCGCTGAATTTCGCATAGCGCAAACTCCGGTCCAATTTGCATAGCTGCACTTGCTGCGCCCGGCGCGGGGGAGCGCTTGCCGAGAAGCGGGCGGCACTGTCGATTACTTCTCTGCGGTTCCGAGCTGGAATAATTACCGACGGTCGCGGGTCCCACGCGAGATCATCATCGCTCGAACGAGCGGCGCGATGATCGATATCCGGTGGGAACGGCACCGAGCACGCGCGTCGCTCAGGCGCAGCGCGCGCGGCAGACAGGTCGGCAGGAGATTGCCATGGAAATGCATCAGGTCCGCTATTTCCTGGCGGTGGCCGAGCAGCTGAATTTCACCAAGGCGGCGGAAAGCTGCAACGTGTCCCAGCCTTCGCTCACGCGCGCCATCAAGCTCTTGGAGGAGGAATTCGGCGGCCTATTGTTTCACCGCGAGCGCGCGAACACCCACCTGACCGACCTTGGGCGCACGGTTCGCCCCCATCTTCAACAAATCTACGACGAAGCCCATGCGGCCAAGCGGCTTGCCCAGGACCTTGCCAAGCTGAGACGAGTAACGCTCAAGCTCGGCATTATGTGCACGGTCGCGCCGACCCAGTTGATCGACCTTCTGACCTCGGTTCAGACCCGGTACGACCATATCGAGATCGAATTCACCGATGCGAGCGCGCGCGAGCTGGAAACCATGCTGCTCGACGGCAATCTCGAAGTGGCCATTCTGTGCCGGCCCGATCGCGAGCTCGACGAACGGATTCATACGATGCCGCTGTTCCGCGAGCAGATGATGGTGGTGGTCCCGCCTAATCACCTGTTGGCCACGAAGGACGCGATCCGGGTCAAGGACCTGCACGGCATGAACTACGTGAATCGTGCGAAATGCGAATTCAACGGCTATGCCGGCCAGTTTTTCCGCGAGCAGGGGGTCGAATGCCGGACCGTCTATCGCAGCGAGCGCGACGACTGGGTGCTCGCGATGATCCGATCTGGGCTGGGTTTCGGCTTCATGCCGGAATTCTCGGTCACCGATCCCGCGGTCATCGCAAGGCCGCTTATAGAGCCGGACTTCTGGCGCACCGTCAATCTCTGCACCGTGCGCGGCCGGCCCTATACGCCGGCGGTTGGCGCGCTCGTGCGGGAGGTCATGCGGGTTGACTGGCTCGGGCTGCCGGCGATGGCGGTGACGCAGATCAAGGAAAAGCACAGTGCCGAGCCGGACCTCCTCGCGGCCGACTGACCGTTCTCGACCGGAGCGCTGCACAGATTGGCGCCGGCCGCGGCGAGCGGTCGAATATCGTCGATAAGCCGAACCGCGGCGCCATCTCGTTTGCGGACCAAAACGAAAGGCTCTATAAAGGCCGATAACAATCTCAAAGAGTACGAATAAACCGCGTAGCCGGTCGGCTGCTGCGGGTGGGCGTAAAGGCATGACCAACATGCCGGCCCAGGGAGGAAGGCCGTGGTGACTGCCCCAGCGGCGGACACGTTCCCGAAGCTGTTGATTTGCAACGCAGATCGCCTCGGCCGCCGGCCAGCGATGCGCCACAAGGATTTCGGAATTTGGCAGACCTGGACCTGGGCGGAGGTGCTCGACCAGGTAAAGGCGCTTGCGGTAGGCCTCCGTCGACTGGGTCTCGAGCGCGGCGGCACGATCGCGATTGTGGGCGCAAACCGGCCAAAGCTCTATTGGTCGATCATGGCCGCCCAGGCGCTCGGCGCCGTGCCTGTGCCGGTGTACGCCGACGCGGTTGCGAACGAACTCGCCTACGTGCTTGCCCACGCCGAGGTCCAGTTCGCCGTTGTCCAGGATCAGGAGCAGGTTGACAAGGTTCTGTCGGTCTCCGACCGGCTGCCGAAGCTCGAACGCGTTATCTATGACGAGCCGCGCGGGCTGCGCGATTACGAAGACCCCCGCCTTCATGCGATCGACGAGGTGATAGCGACCGGGCGCGCCGCCCTCGCGGATCCGACCACCGCGACCTGGCTTGATCGCGAAATCGCGACGGGCAAAGGCTCGGACATCTCGATCATTCTCTACACGTCCGGCACCACCGGCCAGTCGAAGGGCGT